>CAZNRJ010000429.1:0-3328 GCA_964574945.1 uncultured Ohtaekwangia sp.
GAACGGCATTGTTGGCACAGCGGATGGTAAAACACTGTATGTTGCAGATATTGGAGCCGGTAAAACCTATTCGTATAAAATTAATTCAGAGGGTTTGTTGGAGGATGGTCAGTTATTTGCTGAGTTAGGGTCGGACGGAATGACCCTTGATAACCAAGGCAATCTTTACCTGACAGGCAAGGGAGTAACGGTTTTTAATCCGCAGGGAAAACAAATTGCGCACATACCCGTTCCTGAAAATTGGACAGCCAATGTTGTATTTGGTGGCAAGAACTTCAATCAGTTATTTATTACAGCCTCCAAAGGTATTTATGTGGTTGATATGAAGGTGAAAGGAGTTCAGTAGATTCTGAAATTTCTATCTGATGGAAAAAATAAAGAGGCTGTCTCAATAATCTGATCTTTGAGACAGCCTCTTATTCTAAACACTAATTACCTATTTCTGCCCAAGCGGTGGCGGGCCATCCGGTATCAATCCTTTGTATGGAGCATCGCCCCGGGTTTGTTTGTATTCCGCTTTTACGGCTTCTAATTTCTTGGCATCTTCAAAGAGATCAGTCATTGTCATTGCTAATGTCTTGGAAGCATGCACCATTCCCTTATGGCCGATCGACATGCCCCCGCACGCTACTACAGCCCAGGAATGCCAGGGTGTGCCTATGGGTGCTGTTGCCACGCTTAAGCGAATCGTTGGTACAACCCAACTCACATCGCCCACATCAGTAGAACCACCACCCGCATTGGGATTGGTATCTTCCAATGCCTCAACTTTTGTATGTAATCCTACTTGCGGTTTACCCGTGCTCTCCTGGATTTTTTTTGCAAACGCTACTTCTTCAGGTGTGTAAGACATGGGGCCAAGCAAGCCCAGGTTTTTTGTGACCAGATCGCCACCGGTACGGTTTACAAGCACTTCATAAATTCCGGATACCAGCGAGATTTTATAATCTACGTTAGCCATGATGGCTGCACCTTCAGCCATTTTCTTCACACGTTCATAAACTTCTTCCATACCCTCGCGCTTTGTATCGCGCACACGCACCCACAAACGCGAATAATCCGGCACCACGTTTACAACCTGTCCGCCATCTTGTATATGATAATGAATGCGCACACTGGGCTTAACGTGCTCGCGTAAATAATTAATGCCTGTGGTATAAAGCTCAAGTGCATCCGAAGCGCTTCTGCCATTCCACGGATCTGCGGAAGCGTGAGCAGCCTGGCCATTAAACTCAACAATAAAATCTACCAGCGCCAGCCCTGTTTGCACAGCGGCTTTGGTTTCGGCACCGGGGTGCCAATCCATTACTACATCTACGCCATTAAATAAACCTGCCCGGATCATCCAAAGTTTTCCAAAGAACTTTTCTTCGGCCGGTGTTCCATAAAATTTAATAGTGCCTTTCAGTTTTCCCTGCTCGATCATTTCTTTAATAGAAATCGCTGCCCCTAAACTGGCAGTGCCAAAAAGATTGTGTCCGCAGCCATGACCCGGCTGACCTTCATGCAACGGGCTCTTTGTCGGGACTTTATTTTGAGATAAGCCAGGCAAGGCATCAAACTCACCCAAGATGCCAATCACCGGGCTTCCGCTTCCATACGTAGTCACAAACGCTGTTGGCATTTCGGCAACGCCACGCTCAACTTTAAACCCGTTTGCTTCGGCATAGTCGGCAAGTAGTTTTGAAGATTGAACTTCATTAAAAGCTGTTTCCTCGGCTGCCCATATCTTATCGCTGATCTCAATCATATCGGCAGCATGATTATCTACCGATTGAATGACTAATTTTTTATTTGGCGTAATAACGGGGGTCGCAGATTTTTTCTGCGCAAGCGCCAAACCTGGCAGCAGGAAAAGAAATAAAAATGAAGAAGTAAAAAATTTCATAGATAAGAGGTTAAGGGTTAACTAAAATAGAGACTGCTTTTGTTCAGAAGTAACAACTAATGGTTGAAAATAAGCGGTGCCCTGAAGGGAAGCTTTGATAAATTGATGCATGCCTTCAATCGTTTCAGGCGTGTATTGACTTTTATGACACAACCACGAGGCCTTGGCTTTTTCATAATCAGCTTCAGCAACCGGAATTTTAATTGTTAAAAACTTTGCGTCAACAGTTGCGAGTTGCATCGGGCTATTGGCAGGAAGGTTTCCGGCAGGGATTGCCGAATAATAAAGTTGTGCGGGTTTCCCCCACTCCTGACTTTGAAAAACTTCTGTCACGATTGTGCTTACCAGGCGATGATCGTGATGGCCGGTCCAGCCGGAAGGCCCCCATGTAATTACTACATCCGGTTTTAGTGTAGTAAAAAGTTCCTTTACTTTTTCACGCATCGTGTTAAGTTGATCATGAAGCGGGTCATATCCTTCGCCCATTTTTAACTGATCGTGCAACCCAAACTGGATAGGCGGTTCGATGCCTAATTTTTCAGCCGCGCATATAAGTTCCCGGGTGCGTGTAGCGGCAAGACTATCACCGGCAGGAATTTTGGCATGCTCTGTAACACCCAATCTACCATCCGTGGCAACGGCCAGATAGACTTTAACGCCTTCGGCTGCATACTTGGCCAGCACAGGGCTCACCGTTGCTTCGTCATCGGGGTGAGCAAAGATTGCCAATAAGGTTCGGGATGAATTTGTTTTCTGATTATCAGAATCCGTTGGCGTGCATTGCGATAGAATTGTTGCCATCACAACCACACATAGTAAAGAAGCAATCCTGGTAAGGTTCATGATCATTCGTCTTGCGATTAAAGATAGTAATAAGCAGCAACCCTGAAACGGAAAAATTGACTACTGGTAATTTGTCATAAGAAAGTAAGGAGTTTTTTAATAGATTCGATCTTTAATTAAAGAGCTATGAGCCATACAATCAACAGGCGGGATTTTCTAAAGACGGGTGCATTAGGGGCGCTTGGCCTTACCCTGCTTCCTTCTTTCTTATCACGAACTGCAGCCAGCGACCGGCTGCGCATTGCCCACATTGGGTTGGGGGGCATGGGCAATGAACACATGAGTTGGTTTGCCGCTTTGCCCGATGCCGAGATTGTGGCTTTGTGCGATGTGGATAAAGATCACCTGGCCAGCACGCTTCAAACGCTAAAAGGATTGCAACCCGATACGCAGGCAAAAACCTACGAAGACTTCCGGCATATACTCGACCGCAAAGATATTGATGCCATTACGATTGCCACACCCGATCATTGGCATGCGCAAATTGCTACGCTTGCTTTTCAGGCGGGTAAGGATGTGTATGGCGAGAAACCGCTTTCGTATGATGTAAGAGAGGGACAAATGATGTTGAAGAACCTGGACAAACACAAGCGAATT
>CAZNRJ010000430.1:0-3326 GCA_964574945.1 uncultured Ohtaekwangia sp.
CGCGGGATTATGGGCCTGAGAAATTATTTGTTGAACGTAACCGCAGGCGAGGCAGTGGTAACGCACCGCTTTAAAGAATATCAACCTTATAAGGGCGAAATCCCGGGCCGTATCAATGGTTCGTTGATTGTGATGGAACAAGGCGAAGCTATTCCATACAGCTTACACAATTTGCAGGATCGTGGTAAGTTTTTCATTAATCCCGGTGAACCGGTGTATGAAGGCCAGGTGATTGGTGAACATAGCCGCGGTGGCGATTTGGTAATCAATGTTACCAAGACTAAAAAACTTACCAACATGCGTGCTTCGGGTTCTGATGAGAAAATGAAAATTGCTCCTCCGCTCAAGCATACCCTGGAAGAAGCTTTGGAATACATTCAGTCCGATGAGTATGTGGAAGTAACGCCTAAGTCAATCCGTCTTCGCAAAATTTATTTGAATGAAAATGATCGCAAGCGCGATCGTAACAGAGCCGGGGGAACCAATGCATAGAGCGTTCATACTCATATTCTTTTTCGGATTGATTTCCATTTCAGGATTTTCACAGAATCCAAAATGGGCAGCATGGGAAACGCAAGCGGACACGCTGATGAGTCATGAAGATTTTAAAGGGGCCATCAAACTTTACACGAAGGTAATTGATGCTTCAAAGTTGAAGGACGAAAAATCATATCGCGCCTTATATAAGCGGGCAGTGGGGTACTATAGCTCTGGCGATTTTGAAAAAGCAGTTGCCGACATGGACCGGTTCATTCCCAAATATCAGGAAAGTTACCAGGCACGGGTGCTGCGTGCGCTTGCTTACCGCGAGTTAGGGGAGGTGGATAAACAATTGATAGACGTTGAGAAAGCCCTTGAGTTAAGCCGTGGCGAACCACAAATTATGAAATGGCGTGCCGGCTTGTTATTGGAAAAAGGCGAGTACGAATTGGCCAAAAAAGATTTGTTGCTGGTGAAATTATTTCAGGACGACCCCGAGGTTGAAATGAATCTTGCCTTTGCCTACTATTCGTTGAGTCAGCCCGATAGCGCCCTCATGGCCATCAATAAATCAATTGAATTGGATGCAACATTTGCCCCTGCCTATTTATATGGAGGCACGTTTTCACTGGAAGAGGAAAATTACGAATTGGCGCTTAAGTACTTAGATGTAGCGTTGCGCCTCGATCCTGAAAATATGACTGCCCTGTTTTATAAGGGAATTGCATTGGTTGAGTTAAAAAAGGAACAGGAAGGGTGCAGTTGTCTGAATAAGGCTTTTATGGCAGGTGCGGATGATGCCGCAGATTATTTAAAGCAGTATTGCTACGGGGTGGATAAGTAGTTGTGTGAATTGCTCACTTAGAAGTTGTAACTCACTTCAATTGAAAATATACGTTTTTCTGTTTTTGTTGTTGTTGCTTTCTTCTGCCTGTAAGGAAGAAAAAAAATTGAGTAATCCCCTTATTGGAGACTGGAGTCTTATTGTTGATTCAACAAGAGTTGAGGACTGGTATCGATCTCCAAGACCCGGAAAAGGCAAATTATACTCCTTTCTTAATGATAGTGTTGTTGATACAAAAACTTTTTATTATAAAGACTGGTCAGAAAGGGATTCATGCATTGCATCTAAGATTTTTGATTCAAAAACGAAGTATAGGGTTTCTGGAGATACTCTTCTAATATTAAATTCTGCAAAAAACATTTGGGATACAATTGGAAAAATTCGACTCTCAAAAGACAGCTTGAGGGTGTTCAGGAGTAACAAAGAATTTGTTTATAGGAGGATATTTTATCCTATAAAACCCGAGGAAAATTTTGATCAGATTATAATATCCTCCTCTGTATGTTTTGGAACTTGCCCAGTATTTGATGTTTCTTTTGACTCCGAAGGTTCTATTTATTTCAATGGAGAAGCCTATCTTGACAACCTTGGATTTTATAAATCAAAACTATCGTTAGAATCATTCAACGAAATAAAGAATAATTTTGTACAGGCCGATTTCAGTCATTTGAAAGACAGCTATCATGCTGATTGGACTGACGATTTTACTGTATCGGTGACTTTTGTAAAAGGAGGGGAAATAATAAAAAGTATTGAAGACTATGGTGAGGTAAGTCCTCCTGAATTTGTTTACGCCTATCAAAGGATTGAGTTTTTGCTTCAAAGCATTAACTTTCAAAAAATTGATTCTGGATTGTTATTTGATTTCGATAGTTATTATAATCTATATTTCTTCAATGGTAAGGATAACTTTAGAATGAATAAGTCTGAATCTTTTCTTTTGAATTTTCTCTTGAATAAAGCCAGTACTACGACCAATGATTTTGATGAATTATACACATTATCATTTAGTAGGTCTTCATACCATAAATTATGTGACAATGATTACTCAATTTCAGAGAAAAATGATAAGTTCTTAAAAATTACAACCGATGGACGTTACTATAAATTCTATTTTAGAAATGAAAAACCCTTGACTTTGGATATAGGGCACAATTTTATTTCAAAATCAAAGGAATTTTTAGATTGATCACCAGGTAATAAACATAGAAAGATGAGTTCGATTCTCTTGTGTTCTGCAACTTAGAAGCTATTTTTGCGCATGCCTGCGTGCCGGAAATGCCGCACTATGGCATACAGGCATGGCAGAGCAAATTCTCATTCTCGATTTCGGTTCTCAGTACACACAGTTGATCGCCCGCAGGGTGCGCGAGTTAAATGTGTATTGCGAGATTCATCCCTACAATCACATCCCTGAAATAAATTCAAACTTTAAAGGAGTAATACTTTCGGGTAGCCCGTGCTCGGTGCGCGATGATAACGCTCCCGATGTTGATTTATCCCGTTTCAAAGATATTCCTGTGCTGGGAGTTTGCTATGGGGCCCAATTGATAGCCCACAAAAGTGGCGGCTTGGTGTTACCCTCTCAAATCAGGGAGTACGGCAGGGCAAATCTCACTACCGTTGATCATCACAACGAGTTACTCAAAGAAATTTCCATCGACTCCCAGGTATGGATGTCGCATGCCGATACAATTTCATCAATACCAGATGAATTTGAAGTTATTGCCAGTACGTTATCTGTAAAAATTGCAGCCTTTCGCTTAAAGGGAAAAAAGCTTTTCGGAATTCAATTTCACCCTGAGGTAACACACACAACGGAAGGCAAAAACCTGCTTCGAAATTTTGTAGTAACCATTTGCGGGTGCGCGCAAGACTGGACACCCGATCAGTTTGTGGAAGCAACCGTTGCCGGTTTAAAACAAAAACTGGGTAACGATAAAGTAGTAATGGCTTTATCGGGCGGGGTGGATTCAACAGTGGCAGCTATGTTGGTGCACCA
>CAZNRJ010000431.1:0-3316 GCA_964574945.1 uncultured Ohtaekwangia sp.
TTCAGATAGGTATCCTTATATCGTGCCGTAACGATGCTGAGGGGACTGGGTCTTGGTTTGATGGCTTCCTGCGCAATGCACAGAAATGGGAAGAGGAGCAGGGTTATTATAATTAATCTACGGGCAATCAACATGAATCTTTTTTTCAACGCGAATATACTATTTTGAATTCTTATTTTTACACACATGAGCCGTCCTGCCTTCGATGACATTTATATGGAGCTTGCCGTTAACCTGGCAAAGCGATCGCATTGTTTAAAACGCCATGTAGGCGCTGTTCTTGCAAAGGATACCCGCATTATTTCCATTGGCTATAATGGTCCGCCTTCAGGCACACATAATTGTGATGAAGAGTGGCCTGGTGAAGGATGTCCGCGCGATTCAAAAGGGGGCTGCTCGTTGGCCATCCATGCCGAGCAGAATGCAATTCTTTATGCGGTAAAAAATAAAACAGCAGTAGAAGGGGCAACGTTGTATGTTACCCTGTCACCCTGTCTTGCTTGCTCAAGGATTATTTTCAGTATGGGAATATCAAGGGTAATCTATCTGAATTCGTATGCCGCATATAAGGGGTTGACTTCAGATGAGGGAGTTGACTTCTTAAATAAGTTTGGTGTGGCGTGCCATAAGTATGAAGGCATGCTTACGAATGCAACTCACATGATATAAAAAAAGCCCCCGCGTTTCGCAGGGGCTTAGACTTTATAATAACAAAAGATTATTTGGTTATCTTTTCTATGCTGCTGACAAACGCAACTGTAACCCCTTTAGTCTTTTTTGCTAATTCTTGTTTAAACACGGAAAGAGCTGCTGCAGCTGCTTCTTTAAGTCCGCTGGGATTTTTATCATAATTATAGCTACCGATACACCACTCAATATCAGCCTGTAGTTGATGCTCAATGTCAAGGGCTTTCAATTTTGCGAGAATTGTTTCAGATACCTTATCAATGGATACTTCTTTAGATTTAGGGGTAGCTTTTTTTACTGCAACCTTCTTTTCTGCAGTTTTAGCAGGTGATTTTGCCATGGGTTCTTTCTTTAATGATTGATGATAGTGCAAAGTTAAGGCTCAATGCATAGTTGAAACAAGTTATAAGGCAATTTAATTACCGCAATCGAGTGTTTAATACCATGAATCTCAATGCATTGCATATAAACGGGTTTACACTCGTTTTAATGATTTTGTTGAGCTATTAAATGGAACGATTAAATGAATGGTGATTGCCCTTATAAGATGATTATGATTTGTCGGGGCGTAGTCAGGTCATTAATGAAGATCAGGCCCTTGAATTTATTTTATAATAGTTGTGATCATTGATCAAATCCTGTTGATCATGTTGGGGTATGATCAAAAAAAAAGAGAAGTGATCCTGGATCACTTCTCTCGCTAGAGAATCAAGCTATGCTTGATTACTTCTTTTTCTTAGCAGCCTTCTTTGCTTTCTTGGCTGCTTTCTTAGCGGGTTTTTTTGCCATAACGTTTTAATGTTTTAAGTAAAACTGTACGAAAGGTATAATAAAAAATTAATTCACAAAAATTTTGCTCAAAAAATTTTTCTATGAACAAAAAAAATCAGGTAACGATTTTATAAAATTTTATCATAACTGCCTGATCATTTTTATCAAATGATATTCACTTCCGGAGTTAATGTGATATTAAATTTTTCTTTCACCGATGACAAAATATTTTTAGCAAGTTGAAAAATTTCATTTCCATTTCCATTTCCATAATTAACTAACACCAAGGCTTGTTGTGTGTGTACACCAATGTTATCAACCCGTTTTCCTTTCCAGCCGCACTGCTCAATCAACCAACCCGCAGGTATTTTAACTGATTGATTTACAGATGGATAACCCGGTATTTCTGTATATTTTTTTTTGAGTTGTCCATAGTGTGAAAGAGTAATCACTGGGTTCTTAAAGAAGCTTCCTGCATTACCAATGATGGAAGGATCAGGTAATTTTGTTTTACGGATGTGTATTACTGCATCACTAATTGTTTTTATTGTTGGCTCAGTTACATGCATCGCTTTCAACGTATCTTGAATAGCTCCGTAGTGTGTATTTAACAGATGATTTTTCGTGGTCATAGTTAAAGTAACACTTGAAATAAAATAATTGTCTTTGAGGTCGTGTTTAAAGATACTTTCACGGTAACCGAACATACATTCAGCATTTGTAAAAGTTTTTCGCTCACCTGTTGATAGGTTTATTGCCTCTACATTTTTAACAACTTCTTTTATCTCTACACCATAAGCGCCAATGTTTTGAATAGGTGCAGCGCCCACAGTTCCGGGTATCAATGAAAGATTTTCGATACCGCCTAAGTTATTTTGTACACAATACAGCACAAGGGTATGCCATACTTCACCCGACTTTACATTAATATCAATGGTATCACCGGTTTCTTTTAGTTTTTGAATACCTTCCAACTCAACCTTAATGATTAAGCCGTCAAAGTCGTTTGTAAACAGGATATTACTACCACTGCCAAGGATAAGATGGCGTTCGTTCTTATACGCTTCACTTGATAAAAGCTCTTCTAATTGTTCTTCCTTACTGATTTTACAGAAATACCGGGCCTGTGCTTCAATACCAAATGTATTGTAAGGCTTCAGATTCACATTTTCTTCGATCTTGATCATATTGGCAACCAAGGAAGAAAAAACGAATGAAATAATGAAATGATTATTGGAAAGACTCTGTTACCTGTTCCTTCGATAACTTGAAGATGCAGATGCGCGGAAAACGGCCGGCTACATAGGTAGTTCCGCAAATGGCAAGGCCGCCATCTGCAGTAGGAGTAAGTGAAGCTATCTCAAATGGATTTGAAAAACCCAAATACTTACTTCCAATAAATTCACCGGAACTTTCATCGTATCCAAAAAGCGATATTTGCTTGCTTCGGGTATCACTTCCGTAGATGGCAACCTTTTTTGTACCGATAGTGGCCCTGAGAATTTTTACGGATGCATTGGCAATTAATTCAGGAAAAGGATTGCCGCCCAAATCCGTACTTGAACTTACACCAGAAGTATTTAGCGTAGCGTTGGGTATCAGATAATTGTCGCCAAAATTAAATCGCGCCAAAGCAAACTTGCCACCATCTAAGGGCATCACCTGGCTTACCCCTCCATCATCCTGCTGTCCCTGAATAATTCCCTGCGGATCATCTGCCACAAGATTTGTAAAGCATAATGAAAGCGTATAGTTGTAGAATCCATTAAAGTAATATTGCGAACCGGCTTTGCCCACCAGAAACGGTATCTGTTTGCCTGTACGCAGAAAATGATTGATAATAGGTTCTTCTACAGCA
>CAZNRJ010000432.1:0-3287 GCA_964574945.1 uncultured Ohtaekwangia sp.
CATACGCCTTTGAAGGATGCGGCTGTGTGTAATTCTTCTCCCAAATTTTGAGTGCTGTTTCGAAATAGTTAACAGCATCGCCATACAGTTCAGTATTAAAATTTACTACCCCGAGATTGGTGTTGGCGATGGCAAATTTGGGATGTTCGTTACCATGTAGTTTTCCGTAAATCTCGGTTGCCTTTTCATAATTGTCGAATG
This sequence comes from uncultured Ohtaekwangia sp., assembly GCA_964574945.1. Classification (GTDB taxonomy): domain Bacteria; phylum Bacteroidota; class Bacteroidia; order Cytophagales; family Cyclobacteriaceae; genus ELB16-189. The sequence goes on from CAZNRJ010000432.1 coordinate 202, forward strand.
ATTTATCAATATCCAATCGACTATAAACAAGGCCTAAGTCTGTGTAGGAGGCTGCGATTAATTCATGCGCTTCGGGCAATTTATCCTGGCGGAGCGATAATGCCATTAATTGTTGTTCTTCCGCTTGCGCATATTTTCCGGTATTGAAATAAGCTTGGCCAAGATAGCTCAGTGCCTGGGCGGTCTCCAGGCTGTTATTACTTTTTTGCAGTTCAGTTAATGCCGTTGTCAGGTTTTCAACGGCAAGATCATTTCTTCCCTGGTTTAAATTTAAGAACCCGATATTTATTCTTGTAACAGCGCCCAGGGTACCTGCATTTTTTATTTGAGCTACTTTGGTTTGAGTTTCTTTTAAGAGTTTATCAGCCTCATCAAATTTACCGAGGCGGATAAGTGCTTCTGCCTTTTTATTTTTTAGCTGTACGTCAAAGGATGGATCGGTTGTTTTCGTTTGATCAACCAACCTGATTGCTTCTTCATAGTTAGAATCAAACAAAGTGTTGTCGATTTGGCTCAGGATTTTTTCATTTTGTTTTTTGTCTTGTGCACGCAGGTCGCAAAACGAAAGAAACAGGAATATGGCCAGACATATATTCCTCATCTTTAAAACCGATAATAATAGCTGACCGTGACCACATTCTCGCGGGTTAACCCATCCGGGTTAACAACACGGTCTTTCAATTTCTTCCCAACTAAAAGGCGCACTCCTGATTTCACATTAAAGCTATAGCCAACCGTTCCTATTACGGTAAATGCCATGCCAATAGTTCCATCTAATTTTACCCGTTCATTCGTATTGGGGTCTGTCACTTCATCCTTGTTGATTCGATTAATGGACAATGCGCCTAAACTCATGTTAAACCGGGCGTATCTGAAATTGCGTTCAACCCGAAACATGATATCCGTACCTCTTTTAAGGTGATAAGCAGGCCAATAGGTTCTTACATAGTCTTCCCCCTCTCCATTCTGGTAAACGGGTATCCAGGCACCATAGGTGAATCGATTTTGATTTTCATTGAATGGATGTTGGATGCCGGTTGCGAAAAGCCATTTTCTATTCACTAAGGAAATACCGGTAACAAAATCATAGGTACCCAAACTCGTTTGGTAGTACATGGGTAACTGTAATCCGTTTTCTTTTGATCTTAAATCAGAATTGTTTGATGGTATTTTTCCGCCAACCGTTAGCCCGATATCAAATTTTTCGGAGGAGTATAAATTGCGGGTAAGGGCTAAAGAAATGTCGCCAATGCCCGATGTCTTTCCAAAATTTCCATTCACTGCCTGGTACGGAAGTTTAACCTGCAGAAAAGTTTTGTCATCAAACAGGTTAAAGCTCATGTCGATAGTAGAAACATAAACGATGGGGGAGGTAGTGGTTTTACCGCGATAAAAACTGAGTTCCATCGATTTTAATTTTACAAGGGCTTTCTTATTAAAGGGCTGATCAGGTTTCATGGCGCCCATGGTACAAAACCCTGCATCGCTGCAGCCCTGCCCCCAACCGGGCAAATGCAATGAGAACACAAGGATTACAACGAGTAAAAATTTCATCACCTTAAGGGTTCGCGTTGTTTTTGCGCTGTCCGGTTATTGCCACCGCATCAATTTCATTCCAGTCAGCGACTGCTTTGCTATTGATAGCGATGCGGATTGCGTCTGCAAAAAAACTTGTCTCTATCATTTGAATAGTAAATATTCTGGATTTTTTTGGTAGAGTTGTAACTGCAGGTTTGGAATAAATCTTTGTCCATTTTTTTGAACTTGAATCCCTTAAATAGACAGTATCGATTGCACCGGGATTATAGGTTTCAAAGATCTCCACCGTGCGCACTGTTTGAATTGTATCAAAACCAAGTTCAAGAAACTCCCGTGGGTTGTCTTGTAAAAGCGATGCCCATGCATTTACATTGTCTCCGTAGGCCGGATAGACATTTTCTTTACCCAATGCTTTTGCTGCCGACCAATCGGTAGAAGAGAATTGTGAACTGAAGCGGATTACTTTCGTTGCATATTGCCTGATCTTAACTCCTTCAAACAATTCATAATCAGAGCATCCGAGCAGGAGAATAATAAAAAAAAATATGAAAGATTTAGGCTTCATTATAGACTATCGTCATGCATACACTGCATAAAGATAGTACTATATCCTAAATGAGAAATAAAATGGCCTGGTTTTACAGTTACATTCCCAACGATTGATTCTCGATGGAGGCCAACTCAATAATTTTTTCGTATTCGGCCGGATTGAGATCATTGAAGAAGTAATGAACAGGATTTGTATGAACCCCGTTCACGAAAACTTCATAATGTAAATGAGGCGCGGTAGATAACCCGGTGTCGCCCACATAGCCAATTAAATCTCCGCGTTTTATTTTCTGGCCGAGGCGCACGGCAAAACCATGCATGTGTGCATAACGGGTGCGGTATCCGAATCCATGATCAATCTCGATCATTTTTCCATAGCCGCTAAAACTCACATTTAATTTATCAATGGTACCGTCTGCGGTTGCATAAATGGGTGTGCCAATGGCAGCTGCAAAGTCGATACCCGTATGCATTTTTTTCACCTTGTAAATCGGGTGCACACGCATTCCAAATCCTGAGGCCAGCGCAATCAGTTGCTTGTTGGCAATGGGTTGAATGGCCGGAATGGCAGCGAATAATTTTTCCTTGCTCTCAGCCAATTCCACCACGTCATCATGTGATTTTGATTCGATGTAAATCTTTCTGCGGAGGTTATCCACAATTTCATTCAGACTCACAATGATGTCGCCATGAATGATGTTCTTGTTTTTAATGTCTTCGTAACGATCCAGTCCTCCCACACCGGCTTCACGGATACTCTTATCGATTGGTTCTGCTCCCAACACTACCCGGTAAATGTTGTCATCGCGATATTCCATGTTGGACAATTGCGATTGAAGTTTTTCTACCTGGGCGCTAAGGTTCGCATAATAGAACTCCATCTCCCGCACTTCATTTTTCAGGATCAGTTCTTTGGGTGACTCAAAATAGGAGCTGTATGCAATCAGCAAACCAACTGCCATCGCCACTGTGAGAGATAAAATCCCTAACGTGTTGAG
>CAZNRJ010000433.1:0-3274 GCA_964574945.1 uncultured Ohtaekwangia sp.
GTAAGTTGCTTCATACCCAACGAGATTCTCTTCTTATCGCCATCGAAATCAAGTACAACTACTTTCACCACCTGGTCAAGTTTCAACAACTCTTCCGGATGGTTGATGCGGCCCCATGAAATATCAGTAATGTGCAGCAATCCGTCTACACCCCCCAGGTCGATGAATACACCGAAGTTGGTCATGTTCTTGATCACACCTTCCAATACCTGGCCTTTCTCAAGGTTTGTTAAGATCACTGCTTTTTGTTGCTCAAGGTCTTTCTCGATCAACACTTTGTGCGATACTACTACGTTATCATTGGTGTAGTTGATTTTCACCACCTTCACTTCAATGTTCTTATTTACATAGATATCGAAATCACGGATCGGCTTCACATCAATTTGAGAACCTGGCAAGAATGCTTCGATGCCAAATACATCTACAATCAAACCACCTTTGGTCCTACGCTTCACAAAGCCTTCAATCACTTCATCCTTATCAAGGGCTTTCTGCACATTTTCCCAGCCTTTCAATAGCTTGGCCTTTCTGCGGGAAAGTACCAATTGACCCATTGCGTTTTCGCGCTCTTCAATAAATAAGTCAACTGAATCACCAATTTTCAAAGCGGGTTGATCTTTAAATTCCGCTAACGGAACAAGGCCATCTGATTTAAAGCCAATGTTTAGGATAACATCGCGATCGTTAATACCCACTACAACACCCACCACCAGTTCACTTTCATTCACCGAGGTTACGGTTCCTTCATATTTTTTTAACAGAGCTTCGCGGTCTTTGGAAGAGTAGCCTTCACCAAAGCCTTTGCGGTCGTATGCATCCCAATCAAAATTTTCGGTAGATACATTCGATTCAGTAGCCGCCCTGCGGGCAGTTACGTCTTTGATCATCCGGCTGATGCCTTCTTCTTCTTCAGCTTTTTTTGCCTGCTTAAATTCTGTTAACTCATCTTTTTCAAAAAGGTCTTCAGCAGCTGCACCTTTTACTGTCTTTTTAACCGGAGCATCATCATCAGCAGCTAATTTTGGAGCTTTGATTTTGGGCTCTTCTAATTTTTCTTTTTGGACTTTCGCCATAACAATCTGCCCTGTTTACATGCTGCAGCCGGGCTTGCTGCAACAAATTTTGTTTAGTTAAACCTGATTGAAAACTCAAAAAGGCCCCAGTCACCCGAATGGGGTGGCAAATGTAGCAAAGTTTTGGATTTGAGCCAATTAAAATCAAGTCTCCAACGTAATTGTCTACGCTGTTTTAGGCACTTTTCCTTAGTAGTTTTCCTGGGTAGTCGCAAAAAATGCGACCACCTTGAAGGTTTAATTGTGTGTGCGGATTGGGAAGGTTGAGGTTTGATTAAGTTTACAATAAAAAAGGGCAATTGATATGGATAAAGAAATAACCATCTGGTACGATGCTGAAGGAGACTACATGGAAGTGTTGTTCGAAAAAAAAGCTGGCATTTTTAAAGAAACGGTCGAAGATAACGTAATGGAAAAGGTGGATGACCAGGGTAAGATCATTGGGTTTTCCATCCTGAACTTTTCAAATGTTAAGAAGGGGAAGCCTCTTTCGGTCTCTTTAAGAAATTAAGATTTTTAAGACCTCTAAGGTTTTTAAAAACTTAGTGGCCTGTCGAGCAACAACTGTAGGTTTAATTTCTTCAAAATATATCCAAAAGATTAAAGATCACAATTTGTGGCCAAGCCGAACTAACAACTTAGGCTACCTAATGCCAGCCTTATCATCCTTCCATTTCAATCCAAATAGGGGCCGGATAAAGCTAACCCTTCGAATCAGTTCATAGGTTGCAAAACACCCTATCCCTGTAAAGGCCAATACCAAAATGAATTTGATATATACTCCGATGTTCAGGGGAAACAGGAGCCACGAACCCAGGAAAAGAAATATCATGTGAAGGATGTAAACCGGGTAGGCCGCCTTACTTAAATAGGACAATGTTTTACTGGGCTTGTTCAGGTATTTATACCCAAATGCAAGCACAGCAAAAATCCAGTTCGCAGACTCAATGGGGATCAGGTAAACCGGGTACTTCATTTGAAGGCGATATCGGATGATAAAAAGAACAATGGCTATAAGAAGAAACAACCATCTTCCTTTCAAGATCATTCGCAAAAAACCATTTCCGCTTAGCACAAAACAAAAGCCGAAGAAAAATGCAATGAATCCAAGAAAGAATCCGTGCCACTTCATGGCATACAATTCATAAGGAACCGGTTTTACAAGTAGCGCTTCAACCACAAAAACACCCATCACTAAAAGTAAGCCTAACGGATTACTGAAAATCCATTTGATCGCTGCAACTACCTTGCCTTCAACATTTTTTTTGAGATAGAAGAAAACCGGTGACAGTATCACCACATAAATAAAGATGTTTCCTAAAAACCATAAATGCCCGGGATTGGGATCGTAGCTCTGACTCCAGTGATAATAACTGCGCCAAATGTAAAGGGAGATTGGAAAGATGACAAACACACCAAAAAGAAATGGAACCAATATCCGTGCAGCACGCTCAAGTATAAGTTGCTTCCAGTTTCTTTTTTGCATAGCGAAGTAAACGCCCATGCCCGAAACAAAAAACAACAAGGGTATTCGCCACACATTCAGTAAGGTCATGGGTGTCCATAAAGATGCCCACGGTTTTTCATTCGTAATAAACCCGATCATGATTCCCCACGATTGAAACCCGATGGCAACATGATAAATTAATAACAAGCCGATAGCAATCACACGCAACCAATCGATATCGTACCTTCTGTCAGGGTTCAGCATTTTTTTGTTTTAGATTTCAACTTTATACTCTCTGCTTTTTTGCTTTTTACCCTACATACTTATTTCAGCATCTCGGCAATTTCGGGCCGTGTCTTTTCTATGTAGACATAGTCCAATTTCAATCCCATAGGTTGCAGCATTTGCCCCATCATGTCATAACTATTTTTAGCATCAGCGAATGGTATTATTACCGATTCGTAAGCTGTAGCCCCATACTTATTCTTAATAGATTTATCCGCCCCTTTTTCCAACAACATTTTTACAATCCCAGGCCGGCAAAAATAGGCTGACGTGATAAGCGCTGTCGATCCGTCATTATTCTGGAAGTTGATATCGGCCCCGGCTTCAATCAATAGCTGGGCCGCTTCCGGTTTTCCAAACACGGCTGCACTGATCAATGGGCTCGAACCGCCAAACGGATCGGGTTCATTCAGGTTAGATCCGGCAGCAATATCTTGTTTCAGCACATCAATATTTTCGTCAATTCCAA
>CAZNRJ010000434.1:0-3267 GCA_964574945.1 uncultured Ohtaekwangia sp.
CAACCAGCAATTCTTGCTGGTTGGGTAGGCGTCAAGACACCTTTGAGGTGTCAGACGCCTAAGGTCCTTATTCATTTGCTACAATCTCCCCATAGTCAAGAAACAATTCTTCTCCACTTTTAATATCGCGCGTAGCTTCAAAATAATTTCCCTCTTCTACTGAAATAAGGTTCGGTGTATCCGAATGATTCAGGAAAAGGGAAACATCTATTTTCTTAAAGCCGCAATCGGGAACAAAGTAATTGTCCTCATCGTACAGGCAATAATTATAAATCAAATGCTTTGCATGGTCGGGCAGCGACTCAACTTCTTTCCTGGAGATGGTAACCCATTGATCATTTTTGTCCGGCCTGCTGAACATGGCCCGGCAGCCTTTCTCAATATCGCGAATAGCAAATACTCCAATGCCTGCCACCGGTGAGGGCCTGAGTATAACAAAGGTGTTGTTAATCAATTCGTTTAGTAATTGCTCCTTCATGAATTTTTTATGAGAAATATTTCTTAAAAATAGCTCAAATACAATCCTGTTTAACAATCGTACCCTTATCTTTATTCTCTTACTCTTCTCAACTAAATCCGTATTGCAATGAACCGCATTAAGATTACCATTCTTTTACTACTTCTCGCGTCCGGGCTTTTCGCGCAAAGCACACTGCCCAGAAGCACACCCGAAGCCGAAGGGGTTTCGTCACAGCACATTCTCAATTTTTTGGATGCAGCCGCAGCCAGCAATCATGAGTTTCACAGCCTGATGATCCTGCGCCACGGAAAAGTAATAGCCGAAGGTTGGTGGAATCCATATCGTCCCGATTTGCCGCATACCATGTATTCGGTGAGCAAAAGTTTCACGGCCACAGCGGTAGGTTTTGCAGTAGCAGAGAAGAAACTATCAGTCGATGATAAAGTAGTTTCATTTTTTCCGAAGGAGACACCAAACTATAATGATGCTAATCTTTCCGCACTCCGCATAAAAGATTTGTTAAGCATGTCGGCAGGGCAGCGCCCGGACCCAACAGGCCCGGTGGTGATTAGTGATAATTGGGCACGCACATTTTTAAGCACCCCGATTCTTCAGCAGCCGGGTTCTGAGTTCTTATATAATAGCGCGGCTACCTACATGCTTAGCGCGATTGTTCAGCAAGTTACCGGACAAAAAATAATTGATTATTTGAAACCGCGCTTGTTTCAACCTCTTGGTATTGATGGCATCGATTGGGAGGTAAGTCCGCAAGGGGTTAACACGGGCGGGTGGGGGCTGCGGTTAAAAACGGAGGACATGGCGAAGTTCGGTCAACTGTTTTTGCAAAAAGGGGTTTGGAAGGGAAAACAAATTTTGCCGACAACCTGGATTGAAGAAGCATCGACCATGAAGATTTTGCAAAACCCGAAAGCTTCACAAGCTGAAAAGGATTCCAGTGATTGGCTGCAAGGCTATGGCTACCAGATGTGGCGCAGCCGTAACAATTCGTATCGTGGCGATGGCGCTTTTGGACAATATATATTGGTGTTACCCGAAAAAGATGCCGTGATCATTATCACTTCTGAAACGTCCAATATGCAAACTCAATTGAACTTAGTTTGGAAGCACCTATTACCGGCCTTTCAGGATAAGAAATTAACAAGCAACGGAAGCGTGTATAAGAAATTGAAGTCGCGCCTGGCTACGCTGGCGTTGCCCATTCCGGTTAATGCAGCTAACACTGCTATGGAAAGTAAACTCGCGGGCAAAACGTTTGCTACCATAAGTCCCGACCGGGAATTGGAAAGCTTTGCGCTGAATTTCACCAACGGTATTTGTCGCTTAACACTAAACACAGATTCAGTTACTCATCAACTCGACTTTGGTTCAGGCAAATGGATGCAGGGAACTACTACTAAATTTGGCCCGTACTTAGTTGCCGGTGCACAAGCGAATCGTAAAGGATTGCCACCTTTCAAAACAGAAAGCAGTTATCGTTGGGCGGATGATAAAACAGTAGAGCTTACACTGCGCTATATTGAAAGTCCGCATACGGAAACTATTACATGTACATTTGAAGGCGATGATGCCACTATTTCGTTTGCAAATTCTTTTAACAAATCGGTGCGTACCTATAAAGCCATTCCAAAAGTTGTGCGTACCAATGCACCCCGTTTAATTGTGCGCGGTGACGATATGGGCTACTCGCACTCAGGCAACTTAGCCATCATTCAATCGTATCAGCAAGGCATTGAAACTTCCATTGAAGTGATTGTGCCTTCACCCTGGTTCCCGGAAACGGTGAAAATGTTAATGCAAAACCCGCGTGTGGATGTAGGCTTGCACTTTGCCATCACCAGCGAGTGGGACAATGTAAAATGGCGGCCGCTCACGGACTGCCCGGGTCTAAAAAATGAAGACGGGTATTTTTATCCCATGATTTCCAAAAACAAATTCTATCCCGGCCAGGCCATTATGGATCACACGTATAAGTTAGACGATATCGAAAAAGAAATGCGTGCACAGATTGAGTTGGCCATAAAATACATTCCACGGTTGAGCCACATCTCTGGTCACATGGGTAGCCTGGCGTTTACACCTGAAGTAAAGGCCCTGGCGCTTAAGGTGGCTGCGGAATACAAACTTCCCTTAGTAGATGCACAATCCACTTCCATCTCGTACACAGGTTTTGATTCCAGAAACAAGACTACTGAGCAGCGTATTGACGGTTTTATAGCTATGCTCGATAAGCTGGAGGATGGTAAGACGTATGTGTTTGTGGAACACCCCGGGCTTGACGATGCCGAGTTGCGCGCCATCTCGCACATTGGGTATGAAAATGTAGCTCAAGACCGTCAATCGGTTACTGAAATTTTTACAAGTGAAAAAGTAAAAGCGGCTATTATAAACAAAGGAGTGAAGCTGGTAAGTTATAAAGAGGCGTTGAAGTAGGAATGAATACTTACTTTGTTTTACATACTGTTTTTAGCGGAGTATTCGTTTCAATGGGTTTAGGTAGACAGTGAGCCAGTCATTTCAAAATTTAAAATGTCTTTTCACGCCTCTAAAAACTTCTGCGTATTCGGGTATGTCGTGAATTTGTGAGGCAAGTTTCCTTGCCCAATCTCGCTTGAAAGCAGCTTCTTTGCTCAATACCTTTTCCATAAACCCTTTCGGGTCGTGTTTTTTGTTTTTGGCTTTGTTGTTAAACGGAATGAGATGTTCTGTAACGTTCAATCGTTCTATTTCTGTGAGATACCAAAAGTCGTATAAATCTCTCGGCTCGGTTCTTCCCATTAAAGCCGTCA
>CAZNRJ010000435.1:0-1430 GCA_964574945.1 uncultured Ohtaekwangia sp.
AAATTCAGGTGTAGTAAAGCTCAGGTTTTTGAAGTCGTAAACAATCTGGGGTTTAATTGGTTCTACCGGTCTGGGGGGCACCTTTTCAAAATTCCGGTTTGCTTTTGGCACCGTGACCTGCTTCTCTTTATAAATCTCTATTTCTACTTTTTCGATTTCGCCTTCACCCCATTTTTCCTGCGCAAATGAACTGCTCAGCGAAACGACAAGTACGCACCCGGTTAATATTATCTTAGCTATTATCGATTTCACGTTCATACTTAATTATCTAACGTATCGGCCTTCACTTGCGCTGCCTTCTTATTTACTTCATCGCTGTCAATTTTCTTCAGCTTCTCTTTGGCCAGGGTCTTAATATTATCCAATGGAAATGTTTCCAGCGATTTTAATGTTGCCTTCGCCTGAAAGGAATCGCCCATAGCCAAATAATTATCTGACAATAAAAGGAAGGACTTCCCTACCCATTGCGGATATGCCGCAAAATCACTGTTCAGACTCACTAAGGTTTCGTAACACTGTTTGTGAGCTTTTGTCAAATATTGGATCTCACCTAATAAATATTTTGCCTCTGCTCCATATTCATCCTGGGCCGAGTTAAGCGTATTTAAAAATTCATCCTGGGCCGATTCATAGTTACCGCGCGCCATTGCCGATTTTCCCAGGTATAATGTGGCCTTGTTCTGTGCCCCCGCATTTACGGCACCCCGTTCAAGTATTGTGTGTGCATAAACATCCACTGAGTCGTATTGGGCCAGTAAAAAATGTGATTCCATCAATCCCGACCATGCACTGTATTCTTCTTTTTTATTGGTTGCCAACCTTGCCAGCCGGTGAAAGTAAGGGACTGCCCTGGCATAGCGGCCTTGTTTAAATTCAAGCTCAGCAAGGCGACCAATAACCTTATTGGCAAATAAAAATGTTTTATCTTTTTCGATATCCCCATAAATCGACAAGGCTTTGTCAAAATCCTTTAACCGGTAATAAGATTCAGCCTGATAATATTTTGCTTCCGAAACCCTTGGGCTTTCCGGATACGATGAAACATATCCGCCCAGGGAGGTTATTGCTTTCTGGTAGTTCTGGCTAAAATATAAATTCTTGCCCGTCTCAAATTCTACTGATTCAATTCCTTTGGCATCCGGGTTAGCCACTTTGAAGCCGGCCAGGTATTTATCAAACTCGTTCGACCGGCCCGCTAAGTTTAATGCCTCTTGTAATGGAATTAATACATCGTTGCTGGCCGGGTGATTGGAAAAATTCTCAAGTACAGCGATGTAGTCATTTGCAGTTTTGTTATACTCTTTAAGATTGTAGTAAGATGCCGCCCTGCGGGTATACGCATAAGGTGTAAACCTGGAAATATCTTTTGATTGAATTATACTGGTGTAGCGAGGAACGGCTGCGGCATAATTGCCTTGTTCACAATCCAT
>CAZNRJ010000435.1:1440-3259 GCA_964574945.1 uncultured Ohtaekwangia sp.
TCCATTTGCGCACGTTGAAACATTGCCTCTTCCGCAAACCTTGAATTCGGAAAATTCTTAATTACTGTTTCAAACTCAACGTTGGCCTCATCATACTTGCTCAGCGTGCCTAAAATTGTTCCTGATTGAAGGTGAGCGTAATCATCATCGGCCGATCGCATCTGAATTGCCTTTCTGTAGTTAACAAGTGCATCGGTATAAGACTTAGCCATGTATTGGCAATCGGCAAGGCGTAATGCACCATCTGCAAGATTTGGTTGTGTTTTGGGCGATTTGCTTACAAACTCTTTGAAGCTAAAAAGAGCCCGGTCATATTGCTGAAGGTTGAAGTAGGCATAGCCCAACCCATAGCGGGCTTTCATAAGCACATCCTGATTGGCATACCCGCTAATGCCAATGATGCGTAAATATTTTTCGGTCGCCTGCTCATACTTTTTCCCAATCGAATACGCTTCGCCACACCAAAGGCTTGCTTCGGCTACATAATCAGGATCAACCGGAAACCTTAATGACTTCTCAAAGAAATCAACCGCTGCAGGATAATCTTCTTTGTTATAAAGTTCAATGCCTTTTAACATTGTTGCCTTTTGAAAAGCACGTTCAACAGCAGGGCTGCGTTTAGGCATTGCTTCGATGTACTCAATCGCTTTATTGTAATTGGAAGCATTTACGTATGCCTGCGACAGCAATTCCCTGATTTCATCGGCATGCTGGCTCTTCGGAAATGTTACCAGCAGTTTTTCAAACTCTGTAATCGCCTGATCGGGCCGGCCTAAATCGTATGATACTTTAGCATATTGATAGGTGCTTTCTTCCACTAACTTTTGGTCAGGTCTGTACTTACGGGCAATATCGAAGGATGCAAGCGCCATCTGCTTTTGATTTTGCTTGAGGTACAATGAACCTAAGTAATAAGCAGAGTAATATCCCACAGAATCTGCATCGGCAAACGATGACTTAAGATATTTTAGCGCATCAGCATCTGCGCCTAAGGTATAAGCTACATAACCGGCCCGTAGGAGAACCCCTTTATCCGCCTTGTCTTCCCGTCCATTCAAATATGCCTGGTAGCCGGTTAGGGCATTCTTATACTCATTCTTTTTATAATACGCTTCCGCAGAAAGCAACACGATCTCTTCTTTGTTTGTGAGTCCTTCAATTGAACTTACTTTATTCACATACAAAAGAAGCTCATCATAATTTTTTTGCCGATAGTATACATTGGCTATCACGTAAGGAACAATTTTAGAATAGGCTTCATTTTGTTCCGCCCGTTTTAAATCTGTTAACGCATTGGCATAATCACCCAGGCTATATTCTATAAAACCCGCATAATAACTTGAAGCCGGGCCATACTCGCCACCCATGGCTTTATTGAAATTAAATTGATCGAGCGCTTCTTTTAAGAACTTCTGGCTAAACAAACTATAGCCCCAGCGAAAGCGGCCTATGCGTTGCTGCTCCTGGCTAAGGCTTGGAAACGTAACTTTAGAATAATAGAGTGCTGATTTTTTATAATTCTTTTCAGTATAATAAAAATTGCCGAGGTCATAGTTAGCTGTGGTTGCCCGTGGATGGGCGGGGTTGTTCCTGATAAAATCTTCTATCTGTTTTTCAGAATCCGTATGAAAAAGGTTTAGCGCACAGAATGCTTTGTAATATTCAGCATCGGCACGTTTTGCATCCGATGGAGTTGCCAGGCTTAAGTACTCAGAAAATACTTCGCGTGCCGCACCATATTGGTTGTGTTGCACCAGCTCCAACCCGGAATCAAACAAGCGCTCCGGCTGCTGTTGCGATAGCAGGTTTTGAGCGTACG
>CAZNRJ010000436.1:0-3247 GCA_964574945.1 uncultured Ohtaekwangia sp.
ACCATCCTATTTAAAATCCGTTTAGGGATGAAATATAAAATGTTCGTACTATCCACAGATGATTCTGACAGGGGTTTATTCTTAAGTTAACGACTATGGTAATGAGCAGACACAAGTAATATTAAGAATACAAATTATTTACAAAAACAATCGATCTTTACCGCATGACTAAATCGTTGCATATCCCTCCTCTCCTGTTGCGGGTACTGAAAATTACCGGGGTAGTCATGATTATTCTTTTTCTGATTATCAGCATTATATCCTGGGTTGTTACTGAAAAAAAGAATGAATGGTTAGTAAGCCAGATTCAATCATACATGGAAGAATCACAATCCGGCTACCTGGAAATTGCCTCCACTAATTTTAGGATATTCAGGGATTTTCCGGACGTAACCATTGAGTTTGATAGCGTACGGTATTATGAACACCACGATACCCTGCGGGCACCCGGGGAAAAACCTATCCTGAATGCAACACAACTTTTTGTAGCGATTAAACTTCTGCCGCTGATCAATAATGAATTGAAGATATCCGAAATCAGTCTTTCCAATGCCCGACTCAACATTATTAAGTATCAAAACGGAAAATTGAATCTTGATTTGGCATTGGCGAGCCCGGCTAAGCCAACGGCTACACAAGAAAAGATTAGCCCGACACCTTCCACGCCAACAGCACCAACAAAGGACTATAAACCAAAAACGTTTACATCAACACCTTCAAAGGCAGGAGTTCAAATTGATCTTGAGTCAGTCTCATTCAACCAGGTTGAGTTAACCTGGAATTTGCACAACAACCGGAGGCCATCTGTTATTTTCCTGGAGGAACTGGAACTTGATCTTTCCGTCAATGGAAATATGATAAATGCTGGACTTACCACCTCGTGTAAGGTAAAGAGACTAAATATCAATCGCACCGCCATCCCCACCGGTAACCTGGCGGCAGACCTTGAATTACAATTTGATCAACAAACGCAGCAGTTAACCATCCGGCAAAGTGAAATAAATTATAATGAACTCACTGCCACCCTAAAGGGAACGTATTCCCATCAGGGAAATCGTTTCCTTGATCTGGAGGTTGATGCATCCTCTAACGATTTGGAACTACTCTCTATATTTATTAAACGCGAAGTACTGAAACAAAATCCAGACTTATTGAAGCAAGCACATGTATACGCGAAAGGAAAAATAGCGGGTGAATGGCAGGCCCCACAGGTTGATATCGCTTTTGGCCTGCGAAGCCTTGACCTGAACCTACCGCGAAACCTGGGAACGTTTAAGAATATTGGTTTTGATGGACGCTTTACATCCGGTACCTCGCCTGATTATTCCCAGGCAAGGCTTGAGATTAAAAATCTTCGTGGACAACTGGCCGGAGGTTTTCTTGAAGGAGAGTTTATCCTGGAGAACTTTGATAATCCTTATTTGAAGTACAACCTGAATGCTGAATTGAAGCTTGACGGATACGATGAAGTCTTCAACTTGAATTCGATTAAACAACTCACGGGTTCTGTTTCGTTACATGCAAATTTTGATGGGCCCGTGAAGTATTTTAAGCAATACACTTTGGATAGCAGCCGGGCAAGCGCGGTTACTTTAAATGATCTGTCTTTTGTTGTTACCAAAACCAATCAAAAAGTTTCGGAATTATCCGGTAAAATTGAAAGCAGAGATAACCAGACCTCTATACAGGAGTTGGGATTCAGGTATGGCGGGAATGATCTATTGATAAATATAACGGTTGATAATTTGATGCATTATTTCTATACGCATGATACCGTGCTCCTCGCTTCCGGAAATCTTCGTTCCAACCAACTCTACACAAAGGATTTCATTTTTGATACGTTAAGCTCGGCTGAAGTTCAGGATCGGATCACTAATCTATCTTTCAATTTCCAATCAACAATTGCAGAAAACGACTCGCTCGAAATTCCCGACATTACATTTGATATTCAAAACCTCTCTGCTACCCTCGACAAGTTGCCTAATTTAAAATTGGTGAATGCCAAAGGAAGGTTAAGCATGCCTGACTCGGTATTAAAACTTGATCTTTATGAATTTCACGCCACCCTGCCGCAGGGAAAAATAGACATATCAGGGGATTTAATCATTCCTCAAAGACGGCTATGGGAGTTTAATGCGCGTGTGAATTCTACTGATTTTCCTTGGACGTACGTGCAGGAACTTATAGCAGAAATCCAAACGGATAAAGAGCCGTTCGCCAAAAATCTTCCCGTTACCGAAATGGATTTAGTAACTGCTCAGTTAGATATATCGGCATCCATCATTACCTATCCCTTTGACTTTACTAAACTGAACATTCGCAATAGTAAGATCAACTACAACACCCCGGATTCAAAAAATATATCCGTCAATACATTGAACATCGCGCTGGAAAATTTACACTTCAAGCATCCGAAAAATTCCGGCATTATTACCGGATTGAAATCCACTAAGGGAACGGTGGTATTGCAACAATTGAATGTTCCCGGGCTAAATGAGCTGGACATTAACCTGAACATTGCAGGCGAAAATGATTCGCTGGATATTGCTTTTTCAAGCGCCAGCCAGGCAGCAACAAGTGAAAAGGGAAATCTTTTCATGGACATATCAAAAAAAGAAAGGTCCTATCAGCTACAGTATGTGGTAACAGGTTCAAGCCTGGAGGTCATTAGTGAGAAATTCTATAAAAAGGAATTCATGAAAGGTAAGATTGATTACTCGGTAGATCTTCACGCCACAGGAGCATCATGGCCAGCACTGAAGAAGAATATGGCCGGTGAAATCATAATCAATGGAGATTCACTTGATCTTTCGGGAGTGGATATTGACAAGGTGTTGAGGAGATTTGAAAGAAGTCAGAATTTTAACCTGACAGATGTTGGTGCAGTACTGATAGCAGGGCCCATAGGGCTGGCCGTTACAAAGGGATCTGATTTTGTTTCACTCGCTACGGTCAATCTCAATCCCAGGCATCACACGTTAATAAAAGAATTGAATACAACATGGAAACTGAAAGATGGCCAACTTATCACAGAAGATGTTGCCTTTGCCACCACTGAGAACCGGGTAGCCTTTAATGGAAGAATTGATTTCGTTCATGACTCTATTCCGGGGCTAACCATTGCCGTGGTTGACAAAAATGGTTGCAGCCTGATGGATCAAAAGCTCTACGGAAAAACAAATGATTTAAAAACGGGCAAACTTAATATTACCAAAACGCTGTTTGGATCGGTGATCAATTTTGTGAA
>CAZNRJ010000437.1:0-3246 GCA_964574945.1 uncultured Ohtaekwangia sp.
GGCACACCTTACGGTACACGATTTTGAGTCGTGCGCGTCTACCAGTTCCGCCACTAAGGCATCAGTTAAACCCACATTTTAGCATTGAAACTGGCTTCAATGAAAGCGGGATGCAAATATGGGTAAACTTTAAATTTTACACAATTCAGAGTTCTATAAATTTCTCTAAGGAGAAGGCTTGCGTGCGCTCTGAGAACAGCGTTTTTACCCGCCTCCATACGCTTCCGAAAAGTTCCGATTTTCTATAATTCTCTAGCGATGAGGGTTCATTCCAATGGCTTAGCGTTGTATAGGTGTTTGAATCTTCAGTGTCCTTTAATAATTGTAAATGCAGGCATCCGGGAAAATTGCGAATCGCTTCCTTATTCCGATTGAATATCTCCAGAAATTCTTCCACTCCGGCTTCAGTAAAATGCATGCGTACAATTCGTATAATCACTATAGAATAATTTAGAATTTTAGATTTACGAAGTACGAATTTAGATCAGTCATTAGAAAACCCTAACTCGTTATTTTTAATCTGATTTACAGCTTTTATACCTCAAAAAGTATTTTTGGGTTTTAAAAGTTCGAATTACGATTTTGCAAAGTATATCAATTTGTACCTCGTAAATCTAAATCCGTACCTTTCAACTTCCTTCATCAAATGTAATATTCACAGGGCTATCATATTGCAGTCCTAATAGTTCACTCGCATTGCCTTTATAGATCCCAATCTCTAACAATCCCTGGCTGTTAAAAATTAAAAAGCATTCGCCCTGCTCGGTCTGATTATAATTGGTATGAATCCGCCTGAATTTTTCACCTCCAAATTGAATGGTATAAGGCCTTCCTTTTGTAAGGATATCAAAGTCAGTTTTATTAATGGTGGTGATTAGGTTTCCATAATTATCAACCCGCAACACGTGGCCGGCAATAATGCGTTTAGTTGCCTTCACTTGCCGGTTAATCATTTTGCGGAAGGAGGCAAGTGGTTTGCCTAACGTTGTAATGGAAACCCCGCTGGCAAGCCTGGCGGCAGCCGGGGCTAAAATATCTTTTTCCGAAAAAGTAGTCTGAATTGGATTTACCGAGTTGAGCTCAATTACTTGTTGATGGGTTTTATCGCTGATCAGGCCAAACAACCCATTATCAACCCCAACAAAAAAATGATCTTCAAGCTGCAGGGCAAGGTATGCCTCATCGCGATTGCCTGATGAATCTACCCCTACCAGGTGCACAGTTCCTTTCGGGAAATCAGCAAACACCGATTTTAAGACATACGCACCATGAGCGATATCGCACGGTTCAATCTTATGACTGATATCGATCATGGTAAGGCCGGGATTAATACTTAAAATTTTTGCCTTCATAGCCGCCACATAGTGATCGCTTTCTCCACTGTCGGTAAGAAGGGTTATGATGGCCATGCGCGAAACGATACCGCCCTGGGTTTTTGCTTGGGCTGGATTTGTTTAATTTTACAAACAAAATTAATTTATTTAAACCACTTTACTTCATTGATAGAGAAAACCATCACGTTAGAAGATATTCCGCTCACCGATTTTTTAGGAGTAGGGAATAAAAACATTAGTCAACTGGCATCCGCCTTTCCAAAGAGCAGGATTATTTCACGTGGCAACGAAATTTTAGTGAAAGGGGAAGCTCCGGACATCCTGCAAATTACAGACATCCTTAATTCCTTAACGGATCATTTCCACCAGTTTGGTCGCATCTCGGAAGAAAATGTTCGGGGTTATATAGCCCAGGAGCGCCAGGAGTTTATAGCGGAAGATTCGCCCGATGGCATCATTCTCTATGGCACCAAGGGCTCATCAATCAAAGCTAAGACACCGAATCAACAACGATTGGTTCAAGCTGTTAAAGATCAGGATTTGGTTTTTGCGCTGGGGCCGGCCGGTACCGGAAAAACTTTTATTTCGGTAGCAATGGCTATTAGAGCATTAAAGAATAAACAGGTAAAAAAAATAATCATTACCCGTCCTGCAGTGGAGGCAGGGGAGAACCTGGGTTTTTTGCCGGGCGATTTAAAAGAGAAAATCGATCCATACTTGCGGCCTATTTACGATGCACTTAACGACATGGTGCCGTTTGAAAAGTTGAAGTACTACATGGAGCGCGAGATTATTGAAATCGCTCCGTTAGCGTATATGCGCGGACGCACACTCAACAATGCATTTATTTTGTTGGATGAAGCGCAGAACACCACTCCCATGCAAATGAAAATGTTCCTCACGCGCATGGGGCCCGAATCTAAAATGATTGTTACAGGCGATGCATCTCAAATTGATTTGCCCCGCAATCAGCAATCCGGATTGAACGAAGCGGTAAAGATTTTGAAAGATGTGAAGGGAATAGGAATCGTTGAACTGAACGAGCGCGATGTAGTGCGCCATAAGTTAGTACGCGATATTATCGAAGCGTACGGTAAAGTAACCCCTTCTCCGGCACCTTAATTTATTTTGATGATTTCAAACTTCGCTGTTCAGGTTAATTTTCAAATTATAACATTTTCAAATCTTCAAATTAATTAATATGCCGGCTTACATTGTTGCAGAAGTTAATGTTCACAATCCAACCCAATACGAGGATTATAAAAAACTAACACCGGGTTCATTGAAAAATTTTCAGGGTAAGTTTATTGTTCGTGGTGGCAGGACGGAGACACTTGAAGGCGATTGGAGTCCGAAGCGGTTTGTTATGATTGAGTTCCCCACGATGGAATTGGCAAAAGCCTGGTGGGCATCTGAAGAATACGCCCCCGCCAAAGCGCTTCGCCAACGCACGGCACACAACAAAATGATTGTGGTGGAAGGGTATAACTGATTTGATGATTGAGTTGATTTGATGATTTAAAAATTAGGGTAATCTGGAAACACAAGATAAGACATCTCCCATCAACAAATCTTCAAATTATCAAATCGCCACATTGGCAAAATTGATTTCTTGTTTTCCTTGACTTCAGTTCCTAACTTCCCTCATGCTAAGTTGGGTGCCTTTTGCGATGGTGCGGATCACGCTATTTCTCATAGGCGGGATTTTGCTGGCCATCTATCGGCCCAAGCTTATCCCTGAACAGACTGCTTTTTATTTATTGATATCTTCAACAGTAGTCTACCTGATTGCCTTTTTTATTTTCCGGTCCCGATCACTAAAAGTGGTAAGTGGAGTAATTGGGTTACTTGGCACCATGATGTTTGGTTATGTCCATCTGCTACATTATACGGGGAGTGGCGAGAGTGATCA
>CAZNRJ010000438.1:0-3242 GCA_964574945.1 uncultured Ohtaekwangia sp.
GAAGGGCAATAACCTGAAAACAGAAATCAGTGGCTCAGGTAATGTTACCTTAAAGGGGTATGCTACTACCAATGATATAGTAATGAGCGGTAGCGGCAGTATGAACGCTTTCGCATGCGAATTAGAAAGTGCAAAAGTGAAAATAAGCGGTTCAGGCAATTGCGAAATTTCAGCCACAGCCAGCTTGGATGCAGTTGTATTAGGAAGCGGCATCGTTAAGCACAAAGGCAATACAAAAACCCTCAATAAGAAAGTTTACGGATCAGGATCTGTTGATAGAGCGTATTGAAGAATAATTGACAATAGGCAAAAACAATTGACAAAAAGTAATCCCGCTGTGTAGTTTCACTCATTCGGATTTCACTGAAATTGTCAATTGAAAATTGATCATTGTCAACTGATTTACCATCCAATTCCATAATCCTCGCCATGATTGCTGGAGCCGCCCCAGAAGCTTCCATGTTGCCAGTCAAAGAAGATTGCATTGATAGGCCCGCTGGTTCGCTCCTGGTAATTTAAACGATAGCCCATTCGGGATAATTCTTTGCGCGTCCAGGGGGGCATTTGTTCATTTAAGGTTAACCCGCCTGCACTTTTCTCATGCGCGCCAAAACTGGAAAACATTTGCAGCGTTTTGAAGCTTGGCGCTTCGCAAGCCTCCTGCACTGTCATATTAAACTCCACCATGTTTAAGAAAAACTGAAGCAACAGTTGATCCTGTTCGTCACCCGCCTGTTTGGCAAATGACAAAAACGGTTTTCCGTCTTTCAAAGCCATACTTGGCGTGAGCGTAACGCGGGGACGTTTTCCAGGCTCCACTACATTAAAAGGATTTTCGCTGGCATCCAGTACAAAAGATTGCATGCGCTGGCTTAACCCCACTCCTGTATTTCCGGCAATGCAGGCCGGCACCCAACCGCCACTTGGCGTGATGGACACTACCCAGCCTTCCTCATCGGTTGCTTCCACGGAAGTTGTTCCAGCGGCAAACTCTTCTAAAAACTTTTGATCAGGGTGCAGGTTATTTCTTTGTATAGCCGACTGACTGTTGCCCCACTTTTGTAACAAGTTCTGATAAGGATTTTTCTTTCCTTCGAACCCGTACGGATCGCCCGGGCCAATTTTCGGATCGTTCATTTCAGGATTGATCAGCTTCATACGCTCTTTGGCATATTCTTTTGAGAGCAGCACGTTCATGGGGGCCGGTGTACCAAAAGCCGGATCACCATAATAAAAGTCACGATCTGCGAAAGCGAGGTTCATTGCCTGGTAAAGCGTGTGAATATACTTGGTGGAGTTATATCCCATACTTTTCAAATCAAAATTCTCAAGAATGTTGAGTGTCTGAAGCATGGCAGGACCTTGTGTCCATTGTTGTAGTTTATAAACATCGATGCCACGATATGAAGTCATCATAGGCTCTTCAATCTTTACCTTCCAGTTGGCCAGATCTTGTTCGGTAATCAAACCACCTTGTTCTTGTGTACCACGGGCAATTTCTTTAGCGATGTCGCCTTTGTAAAAGCGATCATAGGCAGCATAAATTGCATCCCTCCTGTTTTTGCCTTTCTTCAATGCAGCTTGCTCGGTGTCCACTAATTTTTGAAGTGTTGCCAGTAAATCTTTCTGCACAAAAATTTCGCCTGCATCGGGTGCTTCCCGCTTTTCACCTAAGTGAGGTAAAAATACTTTTTTGGAATAAGGCCACTCTTTTATTCGCGCTTTACCACGTTCAATAGCGTTGGCTGTTTGCGCTTCGATGGGATAGCCGGAAGCCAATTGCATAGCTGGCGCTAACACTTCCTTCAAGCTCATGGTACCGTATTCGGCCAGCATAGTCATGAGGCCGCCCGGTGTGCCTGGAGTTACAGCAGCTAAGGGACCAAACTCAGGCGGGTAGTTCATGCCTTTACCTTTAAAGAAATCGGCAGTAGCGCCTGTGGGTGCAACACCCAATGCATTAATGGCAATCACTTTTTTTGTTTTGGGATTGTAAATCAGCGCCTGCGTTTCGCCACCCCAACTGAGCACATCCCACATGGTGCAGGTAGCCGCCAGCATGGCACACGATGCATCGATGGCATTGCCGCCTTTGGTAAAAATCATGGCTCCGGCTGTAGCCGCAAGCGGTTTACCCGTAATGGCCATCCAATGTTTGCCATGCAGCGGTGGCTTTTGGGTGGTGACTGGAAAATTATTAAACGATTGACCCGTAGCAAGAAAACTGATACCTGCTACAATTGCCCCGAGGATAAGTTGTTTTATTTTCATCTGATTTCGATTAGCTTCATAAAATAGTAGAACCAAGATACTTGAAATTAAAATGTACTAAAAGTTCTGGAAGCCCTTAGGATGAATACTTACACCAGTGGTCAATATCCTTATTGTTGCATGTTAATCAGATATTAAAAATGAATCACCAGGAATTAATCATCAGGTTCTACACAGCCTTTCAGCAGCGCGACTGGAAAACCATGCACAGTTGCTACCATAAGGAAGTAACGTTTTATGATCCCGCCTTCAGGCAACTTAAAGGCAATGATGCCCTGGCCATGTGGCACATGCTGTGCCTCAACGCAAAAGACTTTGAGTTAACTTTTTCGAACGTAACGGCAACCGAACATCAGGGCAGTTGCGACTGGCAAGCCTCCTACTCTTTTTCAAAAACCGGGCGGAAGGTTGACAATGTGATCAAAGCGAGCTTCACCTTTAAAGACGGATTGATTGTGGATCATAAAGACGATTTTGACCTTTGGCGTTGGTGCCGCATGGCGCTCGGTTTGCCAGGAATGCTGCTTGGCTGGTCGCCCCTTTTACAGAACAAAGTCAATCAGAATGCGCTGAAAAGCCTTGAAAAGTTTAAACCGGCACATGGCTATTAGAAATAAACCGGCCTCCGTTCCGGGGCGAGCGGCTCACCATGAAAATTATATCCATCCCGAATAAATGTCTTATTAACACCTTGATTTCGGTTGTTTTAATAAAATGCCTAAAACGGGCCTGTTTTGAGGATAATTGAAAAAAACTATTACCTTTGGTTAGTTAATAAAATAATTCCCTCCAGAGAGTACCCCACTAATCGTGATCTATCGGCAGGCCTTATTGAGTTAGCA
The DNA here is from genome assembly GCA_964574945.1 of uncultured Ohtaekwangia sp. Lineage (GTDB taxonomy): Bacteria > Bacteroidota > Bacteroidia > Cytophagales > Cyclobacteriaceae > ELB16-189. The sequence continues at coordinate 3,114 of CAZNRJ010000438.1, forward strand.
GAACATTTATCACTTAATTTCAAAAACGAAAATGAACATTTATGTAGCCAACATTCCCTGGAAGGCATCCGAGGAACAATTGAAGCAGTTATTTGCCGAGCACGGTGAAGTTACTTCTGCGAAGATCAT
>CAZNRJ010000439.1:0-1439 GCA_964574945.1 uncultured Ohtaekwangia sp.
GCAAGCTTCTGCGAAAGCAACATCACCTGCTCCTGGTAAACGGTAATGCCATAGGTGTCCTTTAAATATTCCTCCATTTCGGGGAGGTCATATTTAATGGGTTCGCGACCATTCTTACGCGCAATAAAAGCAGGAATGTATTCCATCGGGCCCGGCCTGTACAAGGCGTTCATGGCAATCAGGTCTTCAAACTTATCGGGCTTCAGGCTGCGCAAGTAGTTTTGCATCCCGTCCGATTCGAACTGAAATGTTCCAGTAGTATCCCCGCGTTGATAAAGTTGATACGTGGCCAAGTCATCTAACGGGATTTTATCGATGTCGATCTCAATGCCTTTTCGCTTTTTAATATTTCTGATCGCAGTCTTTATGATAGAGAGGGTGGTAAGCCCCAAAAAGTCCATCTTCAGCATGCCCGCACTTTCCACCACGCTGTTGTCAAACTGGGTTACCAGCATGTCGGAATCCCTGGCGGTGGAAACCGGAACTAATTTCATCAGCTCATCGGGTGTGATAATTACACCGCATGCATGGGTACCGGTATTTCTTAACGATCCTTCCAGTACAATGGCCTGTTTAATTACCTGGGCTTTCAGGTCGCTCCCTTTTTTTATTTCGCTTAGCTCCTTTACTTCTTCAAACGCTTTTGCAAGAGTTGTTCCGGGTCTTTCGGGAATCATCTTGGCCATGCTGTTCGCCTCCGCCAATGGCAATTCCATTACCCGCGCGCAATCGCGGATGGATGACTTCGCTGCCATGGTTCCGTATGTAATAATCTGTGCTACCTGGCTGTGCCCGTATTTTTCAATTACATATCGAAGGACTTTATCGCGCCCTTCATCATCAAAATCAATATCAATATCGGGCAGGGAAACCCGGTCCGGATTTAGGAAACGCTCGAACAGTAAGTTGTAGGCAATCGGATCAACGTTAGTAATCCCAATGCAATAGGCAACGGCAGAACCTGCTGCCGAACCCCGGCCGGGCCCAACGGAAACCCCCATCTCGCGCGCTTTACCAGTAAAGTCCTGCACAATCAAAAAATAACCAGGGTAACCGGTGTGCCTGATAGTTTCTAATTCAAAGTCAAGACGTTCTTTTATTTCTGATGTTAATTCGGGATAGCGCTTCTTTGCACCTTCATAGGTTAAGTGCTTTAAATAATCATCTTCCGTGGAGAAGTTTTTTGGGATTTCGAATTTTGGAAGCATGACATTCTGCTTCAACTCGTACGTTTCAATTTTTGAAAGGATCTCACTTACGGTTTCAATGGCTTCGGGTAAATCCGAGAAGAGCGATTTCATTTCTTCCTGCGACTTGAAATAGAAATTACTATTCGGCAATCCGTAACGCGTTCCCCGACCGGAACCTATTGGGGTCGATTGAAATTCACCTTCTTTAATACAAAGTAAAACATCATGCGCGTTTGATTCTTCTTTTTC
>CAZNRJ010000439.1:1449-3238 GCA_964574945.1 uncultured Ohtaekwangia sp.
GCAAAGTATTTAACGCCATATTTTTCAGCGAACTTGAGAAGGGTTTCGTTTACGCGATCTTCTTCGCGCGTATCATGGCGGTTCAGTTCAATGTAAAAATCGGCACCAAATAATTTATGCCACCATACAAACACTTCTTCAGCTTGCTTTTCACCAACGTTCAGTATCAAATACGGTATTTCACTGTTCAGCCCACCGGTGGTAGCAATTAAGCCTTCCCTATATTGTTCAATGAGCGCTTTATCGATGCGTGGATAAATCCCGTAAAGGCCTTCGATAAAACCCAATGAACTTAGCCTGGCCAAGTTTTGGTAACCCGTTTTATTTTTGGCTAGCAGTACTTGGTTAAACCGTTTGTCGGGATTGTCTTTTGTGAACTTTAGTTTTTTTCGTTCATCAGAAATATACACCTCGCACCCGACAATTGGTTTTATGGAATGTTTAAGCGCTTCACTTACAAACTTGAATGCCCCATACATATTCCCAAAATCGGTAAGCGCCACTGCGGGCATGTTCTGCGATTTAGCTTTGTCAATAATATCATTTACATCAGGTACCGCCTGCAGCACCGAAAACTGTGAATGAAGGTGAAGGTGACAGAAGGGTTTATCGGCCAGCTCTTTATTAACAGAGCCGGAATTATAATCGGCCTCTTTTTTCTTTTCACGTTTAGCCGAGTTCCCGGATTCCAGGTTCGGTTCTTCATATTCAATTTCTTCAACGAGTGTTGAATCAAAAGGCTTTGTTATTTTTTTAGCGATAAGTCCAAAGAAAGATCGCGCAGTGGCTGCCACATCGTAGGAGGCATCATGGGCATCTTCAAAAGCGTAGCCAAAAAGTATTTCATGAAGTTCAGTCAGGCGGGGCATTTTTAGCCGACCGCCAATTCCACCGCTTAGTTGGCAAAACTCTGTGGAAGCAATGCCGGTATCTAATTTTTGAAGGGAAAGGAAATGAGCAGTGTCTAACGACTGCCGGATAAATTCTGCACCAATAATATTGATATCGAACTCAATATTATGACCTGCCAATAATTTCGTGTTGGCAAGATCCTTATTAAATATAGAGAGTACCTTTCTGAGATCATGGCCCTCTTCTAATGCTCTTTTGGTTGAGATACCATGAACTTGCTCTGACTTAAATGGGATGTCGAAGCCATCTGGTTTTATTATATAGTTGTGCTGCGATAAAAGTTTGCCGGTGTTGTCATGGAGTTGCCAGGCAATTTGAACAAGCCGCGGCCAGTTGTCGAGGTCAGTAATAGGGGCAGTCTTATTGTGCGGAAGCCCCGTGGTTTCCGTATCGAAAATCAAATACATGCAAAAAATCAGTCAGTGGTTGACGGTAAATTTAAACCTAATACCGAAGCAACCCAACCATCCCATTATGGGATAATAAGTCTGTTTTTGGACAAAAAGTTCTAAAACGACTATGGAGTTCTTATGTAATCAATTGATAATCAATAATTATTAAAGCCGGTGCACTTTTCGCAAGAAGCCCTGCAAGCATAATTTTATTAATGCCCCCATTATGAAAGGCCTTATTAAATTTCTTAAACGTGAATGGTTCCTGTTTATCACGGTTGCAGCAATTGTTCTCACCTTTCTTCTCTTCGAACTGTTATAACACGACTAACGCTTATTTAGAATCCTTTTAAAGTTCAGGAGTAGTTTTGGTTAGTAAAGAATCGGGAAGTATTTTTATGTGTTTGCATAAACCTCCTGAATCTATTACTATGAATTGGTTCACCAACCTGTTTACAAGCTCGATCGGCAAAAAAATTATTATG
>CAZNRJ010000440.1:0-3236 GCA_964574945.1 uncultured Ohtaekwangia sp.
CCAAGGAAGGTGCCATTTATAACTTTTGTTACGAGCATGGTTATCTGGCCTTGGAAAATAACTGGTATCTATTGGTAGTAAAAAGTGAATCGCCTAAACAACAACCTTTATGAGTTGGACATTGACAGGAAAGAAAATATTAATAACGGGTGGAACAAAAGGAATTGGCCTTGCCATTGCGCGTGAATGTCTAAACCTTGATGCGCAGGTGTTAGTAATTGCCCGAAGTACAAAAAGTATCCAGGGCAAACTTAGAAACTCAGCCAACTTGTTTACCCACGAAGGCGATTTAAACAATCCTGATTTCCGTGCCGATCTTGTAACTAAGATTTCCCAAACCTGGGGCGGATTGGATGTATTAGTGAACAATGTAGGCACCAACATCCGCAAAAAATTTATTGAATACAGCGAAGCAGAAATCCGCCAGCTTTTTGAAACCAATTTGTTTAGCATGGTGCAGTTGACCCAAGCCTGTCATCCTTTGTTAAAACAAAAAGGAGGAAGCGTGATAAACATTGCTTCCGTTGCCGGGTTTACCGATGTGCAGAGCGGGCCGCCTTACGGGATGACGAAAGCTGCGATCATACAATTCACCAAACATTTGGCTGCTGAGTGGAGTGCCGACAACATTCGGGTCAATTGCATTTCGCCCTGGTACATTGACACACCGCTTGCAGAGCCCGTGCTCTCGCAACCGGACCGGTTGGAGAAAATTCTTGCGCGCACCCCTATGGGCCGCGTGGGTAAACCCGAAGAGGTTGCAAGCCTGGCTGCGTACCTGGCAATGGATAAAAGCAGCTACATAACAGGGCAAAATATTTCGGTTGATGGCGGGATGAGCGTAAAAGGACTTTAACATGAAACCTCACATTACCGAAGCGAAGCCTGAAGATGTTACCCAGCTTTCCCGTTTATTGGAACAACTCGGGTATCCAACTACTGAATCAGATACACATTTTAGATTTAATTTATACGTGCAACCTGACTATAAACTTTTGGTAGCACGGATTGAAACAACTGTAGTTGGGTTTATTGCCTTGCACATTCAGCAAACCTTTCACCTTCCGGGATCGGTTGGTCGCATCACTTCGTTTTGTGTAGACGAAAAAATGCGTGGATTAGGAATTGGAAACTTACTACTGGCTGCTGCCGAAGAATACTTCACTATTAACAAATGTTACAAGATAGAAGTTACCAGCAATTTCAAACGCATTGATACGCACACCTACTACCTGCAACGCGGGTACAGTGAAATCAGTAGGCACTTTGTGAAAATGCTGATAGAAAAATCAGCCTGATCAGAGAAGAAACTCCGATTCTTCAGACCATCGCAATTTATAGCCCATACTTTACTTTTACCTCTTCATGCGAAACAGTTCTCTTATTTTTGATGTCATTTAGCCCTCTCTCAATACCCTCTTTTTCAAATGAGGATAAATCACTCCACCAGTCATTCTCATTAAAAACTGAATCTTTTACAACTTTTAGATAGTTGATAGTCTCTACATCGTCAAGCTTCGCAAGCCATTCAATAAGTTCTAATTTTATAGCATCAGATTTCATAAAATCTTTTTAATTTAAAGATACAAAATTTCCCAAACCGGATTGGATTTTTCAGGTTACTGTAAGATCGGGAGGAATCAATACTATTAGAATCCCAGGTCAATAACCTATTATATATCTGACTTTTTAAGTTTGAGGTAGCCAAAGTAATTGAAGAGGAACGTCCATACAGAAGCGATGGCCACCGAGCCCCAGTTTACCTGATCCTGGATTTCCATAAACACATAGCGTGCAAAAGGCATCGGCACTAAATTCATAATTGATTCCAGCGGAAAAAATGGAATAATGCCCGGCAGGTAATTATCAATATTCTCTTTGATGATTAATTCTATCAAATAAGAAAATAAAAGAAGGATAATCGTAAGACCAGAGCGGTTCACAAAAATTCCAAGCATCAAGGCAAAGGATAAAAAGGCAAACACTTCCAGGAAATAAGCAGGATAAAAACTAATACCGGTAAATCCGTATGGAAAATCTAACTCCGGAGAATAAATTAATCCCGTTACCGAGGCAATCAAAAACATGGAAGCCATGCTGACTATACTCAGCATCAGGTTTGTGTAAACTTTTGAAAGGAGAAACTCTTCACGGCTCATACCGTCAATGATGTTCTGCCTGATGGTGCGATAGGAATATTCGTTAGTAATAGAAACCACTACCATAATCGCGAGCCCCATCTTTAACAAGCCACCGCTCCACGCCAGGTTTTGCCAAACATCCGGAAAGTGATAAAGAGGAATGCGCGTGATATTAATTTGTTGCCCAAATCCTTCAATCAATCTCGACAAGGCTTTTAAAAATTCCATGCCACTGGCTGCGCCAACGATCAGTGTAAAAAAATAGATACCGCAAATCACCCAAAAGGTGCGGTAGTTAGTCATTTTCTTAAGATCGATTTTTAATAAATGCAACATAAATTAATAAGGTTCAAGATTTAATATCCAAGGTTCAAGATTTTAAAGTGCCATTAAATTTTGAACCTTGAATTTTAAATTATTTAGCATCGGCCAAAATTTCGAGAAACTGCTTCTCCAAACTTTTCTTGCGCGTGTGCAGATGCGAGGCTACAATCCCCTTATCAAACAGGAACCTGTTCAGGTCCTTGCTATGAAATCCTTCTTTCATCATCACTTCAAACACACCATTCTCTTTTTTGATGATAGCGCTGCCCACAAATTCCTGTAACAAAATCCCAAGATCATCGTGATACGCTTGCACTTCCACAATCTCCTCTCCTTTTCCAACTTCATCCACCGGGCCAATGTGCATCAGGTTACCGCGCTTTAACACGGCAAAGTGAGTACAAACCTTTTGCACTTCATCCAGCAAATGACTGGCAAGAATTATTGTTTTGCCATCCGCAGCAATCCGTTTAATGATCTCCCGTATCTCGGCAATCCCCATCGGGTCAAGTCCATTGGTGGGTTCATCTAAAATTAAAATAATGGGATCGCTCACCAGCGCAGAAGCAATGGCCAATCGTTGCTTCATTCCTAAAGAATAAGTCTTATACTTATCGTCTTTGCGGCCTGATAACTCAACCGTTTCTAACACTTTGGCGATATTGGCAGGATCAGCGCCTTTGATCATTGCGTTTAACTCCAGATTCTTTTGCCCACTCAGGTATGGGTAAAAGATTGGATGTTCCAGCACCGCCCCGATTTTCTTTCGCG
>CAZNRJ010000441.1:0-3234 GCA_964574945.1 uncultured Ohtaekwangia sp.
CCTTTCTGCTTTTCGAGTGCTTTTCGAATAAGGGTATTTTTATACACTTTGTATTCAATACCCGCCTGAAAGCAAATCCTGCGGAATGCGTTTATCTGAGCCACCGTTAGTCCGGAGGCATCAGTAATATAAAAGTGAGTGTTCTGAGAAAACTTCTCAGCCAGCTCATCTATAATTTGTCCTTTTTCTTCCTTGGTCATGTTCGTAATAAATTAACCTGCAATTGAACCTGTATCAACCTTAACTCCTGGGCTCATCGTTGTTGAAAGGCTAATACTTTGTAAGTATGTTCCTTTTGATGAAGCGGGTTTAAGTTTTGTCACCGTGTTGATAAGTTCAGCAGCATTGTCCCTGATTTTCTCTGCGCTGAAGGAAGCCTTACCTACGCTGGCATGTATAATACCTTGTTTGTCTATTTTAAAATCTACTTTACCGGCCTTAACATCTTTCACAGCCTTACCTACTTCTAGGGTAACTGTTCCGGACTTAGGGTTTGGCATAAGACCACGCGGGCCTAATACTTTACCTAACTTACCTACCTTGGCCATTACGGTTGGCATGGTGATGATCACATCAATGTCTGTCCAACCTGCTTCAATCTTTTGGATATAGTCATCCAATCCTACGTGTTCGGCACCGGCATCTTTTGCTTCCTGTTGTTTATCAGGCGAGCACAAAACCAACACGCGAACTACTTTACCCAAACCATGCGGAAGGCTTACAACACCACGCACCATCTGATCTGATTTCTTAGGATCAACACCTAAGCGGATATCTACATCTACAGAAGAATCAAACTTTGCGAAAGTGATTTCTTTAATCACGCTTGATGCTTCAGTAAGAGAATAAATCTTTTCCTGATCGTATTTGGCTAATACAGCCTTTCTATTTTTTGTCAACTTTCCCATTGTTCTGATTATTTATTCCCAAGGGGCATTTCCACTAACTGTTACACCCATGCTGCGCGCTGTTCCGGCAACCATTTTCATAGCTGACTCAACTTTAAATGCATTTAGGTCAGGCATTTTAAGCTCAGCTATTTTTTTGATTTGATCCCAGGAAATTGATCCTACCTTAATGCGGTTGGGTTCCTTCGATCCATTTTGAATTTTCACAGCTTCCATAATTAATACGGCAGCAGGAGGAGTCTTTATTACAAAGTCAAAAGACTTGTCATTATAGATGGTGATAAGCACAGGCAATACTTGTCCTTGCTTCTCCTGGGTTCTTGCATTGAATTGTTTGCAAAAATCCATGATGTTCAAACCTTTTGAACCTAAGGCAGGACCAATTGGCGGTGCCGGATTTGCCGCGCCTCCCTTTACCTGCAATTTCAAATAACCTGTTACTAACTTAGCCATTATATTACTAGTCTAACTTTTCTACTTGCATATAACTCAATTCAACGGGTGTATTCCTTCCGAATATTTTCACCATTACATTGAGCTTCTTTTTATCTTCAAAAATCTCTTCAACCGAACCTGTAAATCCACTGAATGGACCATCCATTACTTTTACCGATTCGCCCTTTATAAAAGGAGTCTCTAACTTCTCCTCAAACTGATCAACCTCATCCACTTTGCCTAAAATGCGGTTTACCTCAGTTTGTCTTAAGGCAACAGGCTCTTTTGAGGTGGCGCTTGATCCATTACTTCCTAAAAAACCAATCACACCCGGAATGTTATTCACCGTATGATAAGCCTCTCCGTTACTAAGGTCAGCCGAAACGAGAACATAGCCTGGAAAGAAATTTCTTTCTCTCACCCGTTTTTTGCCATTCCTCATCTCATACACCTTCTCCGATGGGATCATAATTTGCGGGATAAACTCAACTAGTTTAGACCGCTCGATCTCAGATTCCAGGTAAGATTTTACCTTCTTTTCCTGGCCGCTGATTACGCGTAAAACATACCACTTTAGCTCACCCATCAGAATTTCCCTTATAATTCTTTATAAAACCAAGCCAAAGCATTCTTAAAACCCAGATCAACAAATCCAATTAAAATGGCGAAGATCAAAGAAGCTACCAGTACCAAAATGGCACTGCTTTGCAATTCATTGAATTTTGGCCACGAAACCTTGTTACGGATTTCGTCAATGGATTCTAAAATATAGTTCTTAACCTTTTCCATCCATTTCATTATAATTCCTCGCACGGGTGGAGAGACTCGAACTCCCAGCCAATGGTTTTGGAGACCACTACTCTACCAATTGAGCTACACCCGTAAACTATTTTAGTTCAGCTCGCCCCTTAAATCGCACCCGTACAACCCTCAATTTAAAAGGACTGCAAAGGTAGAATAAGAGCCAAAGAAAACAAAAGCGTTTCCAAGAAAAATCTTGGAAACGCTTTTTATTGATTATCAGCTATTTACCCTCTTTTTGATTAGTTAAAGGGTAAACTAATCTTAGTCAAGAATTTCAGTAACCTGACCAGATCCTACGGTACGGCCACCTTCACGGATTGCGAAACGAAGACCTTTTTCCATAGCAATCTTGTTGATTAGCTCAACTTCGATAGATACGTTATCGCCAGGCATAACCATTTCTATACCGGCAGGAAGCTTACACTCGCCTGTTACGTCTGTAGTACGGAAATAGAACTGAGGACGGTATTTGTTAAAAAATGGAGTATGACGGCCACCTTCTTCTTTTGAAAGAACGTAAACTTCAGCTTTGAATTTAGCGTGTGGAGTTACAGAGTTTGGCTTGCAAATAACCATACCACGGCAGATTTGCTCCTTTTCAATACCACGCAACAACAAACCTACGTTGTCACCAGCTTCTCCCCTGTCAAGGATTTTACGGAACATTTCAACACCGGTAATGGTAGAAGTCAAGTTCTCAGCGCCCATTCCAAGGATTTGAACCGGGTCACCGGTTTTGATAATACCACGCTCAACACGACCGGTAGCAACTGTTCCACGACCCGTGATAGAGAATACGTCTTCCACAGGCATCAAGAAATCCTTATCGATCAAACGAACAGGAATGGGAATGTGGTTATCCACAGCTTCCATTAATTCTTCTACTTTAGCAACCCATTGCGGTTCGCCATTCAGCGCACCAAGAGCAGACCCTCTGATCACCGGCATGGTATCGCCAGGGAAACTGTAAGCTGACATCAATTCACGAACCTCCATTTCAACAAGATCCAACAATTCAGCATCGTCAACCAAGTCAACTTTGTTCATGAACACAACAAGCGCAGGTACACCTACCTGACGGGCAAGA
>CAZNRJ010000442.1:0-3229 GCA_964574945.1 uncultured Ohtaekwangia sp.
GGCCAGTCTGGCCGGCCAAAGCGCAAATAGGCTGGACCAACATGAGACCCTAATGCGATAGTCGCTGCTTTGGTTTGGTTATGATCGCACGGTACAATTACGGTCATGCCTGGGAGCATTTTCATCATGCCAATATCCTCAAGTATCTGGTGTGTAGCGCCATCCTCGCCCAACGTTAAACCGGCATGGGAAGCACAGATCTTAACATTTTTACCGGAGTAAGCAATTGATTGGCGTATTTGATCGTACACGCGACCGGTTGAAAAGTTGGCAAAGGTTCCTGTGAAAGGAATCTTTCCACCGATGGTCATACCCGCTGCCAGCCCCATCATATTTGCCTCTGCAATCCCCACCTGGAAGAAGCGTTCGGGAAAATCTTTCTTGAAAGCATCCATCTTCATTGATCCGGTAAGATCGGCTGTTAGCGCTACTACATTCGGGTTAGATTTTCCCAGTTCGTGAAGGCCAACGCCAAATCCTGAACGGGTATCTTTCTTCTCTGTAAAGGTGTACTTAGTCATGGTATAAAATTACGCTGCAAGTTTATACAATCTGTGGGTAACTTCCTCGGCAGGCGGCAAAGATAAGCGGGCTAAAAATTTTAATTGAGTAAAGAATTGGCAGGCAGGTTAGGGGTAAACTCACTAAAAAAAGTAACTTGAAAGTTGGAGTGACATAGGGAAGACGGGGTCAATACTAAGAATGGAATTAATATGGCAAACACGTACCACCAAATTTACCTGCAGGCAGTTTTTGCAGTTAAATATCGAAATGCTGTTTTAGACAAATCATGGCGGAGTCAACTGTTTGGAGTAATCGGCAACCTTATAAATGAAGCAGGCTGTAAAACCATTATTGTTAATGGTGTGGAAGATCATGTTCATTGCTTCTTTGGCTTGAAGCCTGTCGTTTCTGTTTCTGAATTAATGAAGGTAGCAAAGGCCAAATCATCAAAGTACATTAATGATCATACCTTAACTCCGGAAAGATTTGAGTGGCAGGCCTGCCTGCCGAAGGGCAGTTCGGCCCGCAGGCAGGTTGGCTATGGAGTATTTTCATACAGCCAATCTCATATTCAAAGGGTTTATAAGTACATTGAAAATCAGGAGATACATCACAAAAAGCAAACCTTTAAGGATGAATACCTTGAGTTTTTAAAGAAGTTTAAGGTACCCTATGATGAGCGGTATATTTTCGAGAATTTGCTGTGATGATCTGCTGGTACTTATATCGTCCGTGCCTACGGCACTCATTGTGCTCCTTTGATACACATCCCTGGACTAAAGTCCAGGACAATAACATGAATCGAGCCTACGGCTCTTTGATTGAGTATTGAATACCTGAGGTTTAAGCCTCGGTTTACCTGTAGGTTGGGGAGACACGAATAGTTGAAGAGGCGTAGCCTCGGTTTATGGTGTTAGGGGAAGAAAATGAACGAGAGTCGTAGACTCGGCCAATTATTTAACTATGGACTTCAGTCCATTGAAAGTGAGAAAGAAATGAAACAAAAACCATCGGCTAAAAAAGCACTTGCAAAAAAGAAAACCAGCATGAAATCAAAAACTTTTGCTGGCCTCACCAGAAAAGTAAAAGCAGAGATTTTACATGTACATGACACCTATTGGGATGCTTATCTCAAAGGAGATATAGATACTTTTGTTTCATTCCTGGATGATGATTTTAGCGTTTTTGGAACAACCAATAGCGAAGTGTTCAACAACAAGCAGGAAGCTGAGGGTTTTTATACCGCCACTGCCGACCAGATAACGGGCAAGGCTCAACTCCGCAATAGAACTATCAGCATTCAACCGGTAGATAACATCTTTGTCATTCGTGAACAATGCGACTTGTATGTCCTTATTGGAAACGAGTGGACTTTCTATGCTCACGCCAGGATTTCTGCCGTTTTGAGACATACAAGTGGCGGCTGGAAATTAGTTCACCAGCACGGCTCATTCCCCGACCACCGTACAGAAGAAGGCCAACAGGTTGCAGCAGAAAAAATAGAAAAAGAAAACCTGGAGCTTCGTGAAGCTGTAAAAAGAAGAACTGTTGAACTGGAGCATAAAACCCGGGAGCTGGAAATTGAGGCATCCCTGGAACGGGTAAGGGCAGTAGCTCTGGGCATTCGCAAGCCCGATGATATGCTCGATGTATGCCGTATCATTTCGGAACAACTGGAATTGCTGAAAGTAAATGACATTAGAAATGTTCAAACAGCTATTATCTACGAATCGAAACACACATATCTCAACTATGAATACTACAGACGGCACAACAAAACCTTGATTACAGAAATCGATTATACTATTCACCCTGCTCAAGTTGAATTTGCTCATGCGATGCTGAAAAGCCCGGAAGCATTTTTCACAAAGAGCTTTAAAGGCGCTAAACTTAAAGAATGGGTTGATTCCCAGAAAAAATCCCAACAGTTTGTTGATTCCTTTCTTCAAGACGCGGATTCGCTGAACTATTATTATTATTCAATTGGCCCGGTTGGGCTCGGCATGTCTACCTACTCGCCTTTAACCGAAAATGGTTTACAATTATTGAAACGCTTCCGCAACGTCTTCAAGTTGGCCTATAGAAGATTTCAGGATATTGAAAAAGCAGAAGCACAGGCAAGGGAATCTCAAATACAATTGGCATTGGAAAGAGTACGTGCCAGGACGATGGCCATGCAGCACAGCGATGAATTGGCAGATGCGTCATTTTTACTGGACAGCCAGGTACGGGCGTTGGGAATAAAAACCTGGGGATGTGCCTTCAATATTTATGGAGATAATGAATCCACGGAATGGTTTAGCTCCGAAGCCGGGATGATGCCCCCCTATAAAACGCCAAGGAAAAACGTTTTCCTTCGCTATTACGAAGCCGGGCAAAGAGGAGAAGCAATGCATGTTGAGGAATTTGCAGGTGAAGCTTGTGTTGCACATTACAACTACCTGTGTACAGTACCTGTTATGGGCGATGCGTTAAGGAAAGTAAAAGAAGGCGGAGGCTCTTTCCCGGCACGCCAGATAGATCATGCTACTTATTTTAAATACGGCTATTTACTGTTCATCACGTTAGAGCCGGTGCCTGAAGCTCATGATGTTTTTAAACGCTTCGCAAAAGTCTTCGAGCAAACCTACACCCGCTTCCTCGACCTGCAAAAAGCAGAAGCGCAGGCAGTACGTGCCGAACAGGATTTGATGGAAATAAAATCGGCCCGAAAAAAAGCGGAGGA
>CAZNRJ010000443.1:0-3225 GCA_964574945.1 uncultured Ohtaekwangia sp.
AATCACGATTCAGAATGTAATTGATTACCTGGATGGGATTATAGCTTTCGCGCGGGAAAAACGTTTGAAGGTTTTCAAGTTTTTGCGATGTGGTGGAATCATCAAGCAGGGGAATCAATTTGGGTTTGAGATCCTGGTCAACAAAAAGATCCAAAAGTTCTAATGCATACTGAACACTATCCGGTGTGCCTAATTCAATATTCTCTTTCACTAACTGAACAGACTCAGGATCGTATAACAAAGAAAGCAAAAGCGTAATCTGATCGTAGTTGTCGCGAATCTCTTCGCGGAGCGCTTCTTTCAGATACGTGTATTGATCTTCGTCAGTAAGTTCATGGAGAGCGGCCAGGTTCCAAAGTGTTTTGCCCATCTCCGTATCCAGCAGGTCTTTAACCGCTAAGGCTTCGCGGCCTGTAGCCCGGTAATTTATGTAGCGCAATGAATACAGGATCTGGTTAACCACACGCTTATCCGGATAATCAATTTTTTTCCACAGCATTTGTAAACTTTCAGAGCCGGGGATATGCCCCATGATCTGAATGAGTTTAAGCATGATTAAATCATTTTGCCCGGATTTATGAAAGGCTGATTCTAAAATCGGGAGCACTGATGCCCCTGCTTCTTTCAATGCTGCCGCTGCCTGGTGTGCATAACGAGGCGAAGAGAGTAGTTCAATGAGTACGTTCCAGGTTTCCGGTCGTTTTACTTTCCGTGCAGTTAACAGCGCTTCGGTCCTCACTTTCGGGTCGGCATCGCGCATGAGTTCCAGCAAAATGAAGATTGTTTTTTGATTGGTGAGCTTGCGCATGAGCTTGGCCGCCAGCAACCGGTCGGGTTGCTTTACGGACTTGCTCAGTTTCATCAATTTTTCAACAGGGATCGAAAGCAAGTCGCTGTCTTCGGCCATGTCAGCTGCCTGTGCAGCTAATCCTTTAATTTCATTGTCAGCAGATTGAATTCCAAGTTCCTGGATTTTTGATTGGGCAAACCCGGCAATTTTTTTCGATTTGCTATCGACCAATTGAAGTAATGAGGTTTCGAATAATGCCGGCTCTAATTTCTCCATCAGCTTGAGGCCGTAGATGATTTTTTCTTCTACACTGCTGTTAACTTCTTTCTCAAGCACACTGTCCATGGTATACTCTTTTACCAAATTCTTTTTAACAGCTGATTTATTTTTGATAAGGGAATTCTGGAGCGTTTCGCGGTACTCATGATACATGCGGTTGGTTACCCAATACCAGATAGCGAGTATAGGCAATCCGCAGAGTGTAATCGTGAGCACGGTAAATCCTTCGAACTGGTTGATCAACACGATTATGCCCCCGGCTACCGCGCTGGCGAATGCAATAACAAACCCTTCAATTTTAGTTTGTGCATCGATGTTGATTTCCTTATCGATAGGGACATAGTAGAATTTAAAGGTTGGGTTATCGAGCGCTTCCCGAAGCGAATTGATAAAGAGCTTGCTCATCGCGACAGCGATAAAGAAAAAGATGATTGTACTGCTTTCGCCTGTTGTAAGATCATAACCAAAGACTAACCCCAAAGCATAAGCTGAAATGGTGAATAGAATAAGCAACAACGGATTTACAAGAAGCGAAACACGCAAGCCATAGTCCTGGTTGAGCCGATCCGTGGCAAACGTGGTGAATAGAAATCCGAAGATTACAACCGTCATTTCAAAGTAACTCAGGAAAACCGGAAGTTGTACGTCATTAAATTTAATGGTGGCTGCGTTGTAAAAGGAGTAGTCAACAAACTGAAGGGAAATAGTGGATACAATTACGAAAAGGGAAAGCAACATGATATACTTATTGCTGATAAATTGCCCGATGGAAAGTTTCTTCAGGTCTGATTCAGACCTGACCACCGCATTTCCTTTAAGGAGGTGGCGGCTGGCCATTATACTGAATAAAATCACGAAAGCTGTAATGCTGACTAACCCAATGGTGTAGAGGGAGATCACATCTACGCCAAAACCCAGCAAAATCGGAATGGTAAAAAATGATATGATTGCGGCAAAGTCGGTACCCACGTCCACACTGCCCACAAGCCGTTTGGCGGCTCGCACGTTAAACATGCGGTTAAATGAACCCCAAAATACAAGTTGAATCAAGAAAGTGAAGGGCAGAATGAGCATAAAGCCAAACCGGTACAAGCTGTCGGTATCTTCAATAAAACTGTCTCCAAATTCTATAAAGCCGGTAAGGGTGGTGATTAGCAATAAACTTAGTATGGCCAGTGCAGTAAAGGGTATTCGGCCCTGCAGGAAGTTGTATAACATGGTAACAGCCATACCTATTACCCCCGATATGGCAATTGCTTTAGGGAGGTCAAACTTCTCGTCAAACGTGTTAAGGAAGAGGGTTTGGGAGGCAACGGCTACGGTAGCTAAGAACAAACCCATCAAAAAGCTGAGGATCAGCAAAAGTGACACCGGCCCAGATTCTTCCGGCTCAACATCTAACAATTTCCAAAGCCGAGACAGCATAATGTAGGTTTTAACCGCTAAATTTTAAACTTTTCAACGAAAATTCCTATTCAATCAAGAGTTCATTTTGTTAATAGTTATCAATTGATTCTGTGGAAGTTGTGATTCTATTTTCAGAACCTTGAAATCACTTTACCGCTAAAATCAACATTGTTAATAATTCACTTGCCATTTTGGTAAGCAAGTATGACTAATCTTTTTTCAGGAAAAGCAGGGAGCTATCACCATAACTCAAAAAGCGATACCCGTTTTCGAGGGCTTGCTGATAAATCTTCTTCCAGTCTGTGCCGACAAAAGCTGCTACCAGTAACATCAATGTTGAGCCGGGCTGATGAAAGTTTGTTAGTAAGGCATCCGCAATCCTAAAGGTATAGCCGGGCATAATGTAAATGGCTGTTTCTCCCGTAATCACTTTTAAATTATCGTTCTTAAGCTTTTGCAGAACCTGATTTAGAGCTCTCTCTTTTGAGTGATGAGAGGGTAATAGGTAGGCATCTTGTTGGGTAATATTGAATGTTGAATTTTGATTCATTATTAATTTTACCCCATACCAGTAAAGACTTTCTAATGTACGGAGGGATGTGGTACCCACAGCCACAACGGTTTTAGCTGAAAGCATCGCTGCCA
The DNA here is from genome assembly GCA_964574945.1 of uncultured Ohtaekwangia sp. Classification (GTDB taxonomy): domain Bacteria; phylum Bacteroidota; class Bacteroidia; order Cytophagales; family Cyclobacteriaceae; genus ELB16-189. Next base: position 3,122 of record CAZNRJ010000443.1, read on the forward strand.
GGTTTTCTTTGGTGATCACAACCTGCTCACCATGCATAATGTGCTCAGTTGCATGTTCAACTTTAACAGGTTGAAACGTGCCTGCACTTACGTGGAGGGTAAGA
>CAZNRJ010000444.1:0-535 GCA_964574945.1 uncultured Ohtaekwangia sp.
GCGGGGGTGGTGGTCACGGTGAACAGCGACGATCCGTCGATGTTCGGCACGTCGTCCAGGAACGGCCCGACGCGACGCAGTGCCTCGGGGTAGGTGCTGCTCTCGATGCGGATGACTTTCCGAATAACAAAACGCGCACGCCAGATTGCAATTAATCTGAAAGAAGAATTAAATAATAAGCTTGCCGAGTTTGCCACTACGGTAGATAACCTGGAAGAGGTTTTTGAAAACCGCGAGCAGATTGAAATCTCCCGTTATTATGAGCGGATGCCCAAGCCAACCTCCACCGCTATTGAGGAATTTTTGGAAGGGAAACTAAACTATCGTTTGCGTTCGGAAACTGAAATTCCTGCAGAAGCAAAGGCTGAATAAGCATGCTTTCCGGAAAGAGAATTTTGCTGGGCGTAAGTGGTAGCATTGCTGCTTACAAGTCAGCCATTCTTGTCCGGCTATTAATAAAAAGTGGAGCCGAAGTGAAAGTTGTAATGACTGCTTCGGCTCACGACTTTATAACCCCGCTCACACTTTCAACACT
>CAZNRJ010000444.1:545-3220 GCA_964574945.1 uncultured Ohtaekwangia sp.
AAAAATGCCGTCCTTACTCATTTCACAAAAGAGGAAGGCGAATGGAATAACCATGTAGAATTAGGGTTGTGGGCGGATGTGTTTTTAATTGCCCCAGCCAGCGCGAACACCTTAGCAAAAATGGCAAATGGCATCTGTGACAATCTTTTGATGGCTTCTTATCTTTCGGCACGATGCCCGGTATTTTTTGCACCCGCCATGGATTTGGATATGCTTCAGCATCCATCCACAAAACAAAATATTGAGAAGTTAGTTGGGTGGGGTAATCACCTCATTCATCCTGCTCATGGCGAGTTAGCAAGTGGATTGGTAGGAACCGGCAGAATGGCCGAGCCTGAAGAAATACTTACTTCGCTGGAGGAGTTCTTTTCTCAAAAACCATTGAAAGGAAAAAAAGCATTGGTTACTGCAGGGCCTACCCATGAGGCGATTGACCCCGTGCGTTTCATCAGCAATCATTCCACCGGCAAAATGGGATTTGCCATTGCCGAACAATTGGCACAACAGGGAGCAACCGTTACATTGATTACAGGCCCCACCCATCTCTCAAAAGAACTGAAGGGAATAAAAGTAGTATCTGTTAACTCTGCCGATGAGATGTATGACGCTTCGATAGCCAATTTTAAAGACGCTGATATTTCGGTGCTCTCGGCTGCAGTTGCCGACTACACTCCGGCCCAAAAAGCCGATCAAAAAATAAAAAAGAAGGATAATACGATTACTCTTGAATTGGTTAAGACCAAAGACATAGCTGCTGAACTGGGTAAACTAAAAACAAACGGTCAATTTATTGTTGGCTTTGCGCTGGAAACTGAGAATGAACAAGCGCACGCGGAAAAGAAACTGGCGGCTAAGAATTTTGATTTAATTGTGCTGAATTCGCTCAATGATAAGGGTGCCGGCTTTGGCCACGACACTAATAAGATCACCATTATTGATTCAAATAAGAAATCGAAAGAATTTAATTTGAAATCCAAGAAAGAAGTTGCTCGGGATATCGTTACCATGATAATCGAATACCTGCATGCGTAATTTTTTGATTTTCATTTTTTGCCTATCGGCCTGCATTCCGGCTTCGGCACAGGAGCTCAATTTTAAGGTTACCGTTAATGCCGATCAAATTCAGAGTTCCGACCGGGCCGTGTTTAAAGACATGGAACGTGCCTTCGCTAGTTTTTTGAATACCCGAAAGTGGACCGGGGACTCATTTAAAAATTATGAAAAAATAAACTGCACCTTATTTCTCAATATTTCCAAAATGCCCTCGATTGGAAATTTTGTTGCCAATATGCAGGTAACTGTAGCCCGGCCCGTGTATAACAGTAATTACGAAACTGTACTTTTCAATTTTGCCGACCGGGAATGGGAATTTGAATACATCGAGTCGTTGCCCCTCGAATACAACGACAATACCTATATGACCAACCTTACTTCCATGCTGGCATACTATGCGTATATCGTGCTGGCTATGGACTACGATTCTTTTAGTGAACTGGGTGGAAATGCATTTGTGCAAAAAGCGCTTATCGTTGTTAACAATGCTCAATCTTCTAACCGGGAGGGTTGGGCAGCGTTGGGCAGCAATCGCAATCGCTATGCACTCATAACGGATCTTAACAATCAGCAAATGATTGAACTCAGGAAAAACACCTATCGCTATCACCGGCTTGGGTTAGATGTTTTTGATAAAACGCCCGATGAAAGCAGGAAAGTTATTTTGGACGTTCTGAGAAACGTTAAAAAAGTATGGACCACCTACCCCAACTCAATTTTGATGATTTCATTCTTTGACTCCAAATCCACCGAGCTTGTCAATATTTTTTCAGAAGGCGATCTTGCCGTCAGGCGCGAAGCGTTTGATATCCTGACCTCTATTGACCCAAAAAGGAATATTTATCAAAAAATTATTTCTAACTAATTAGTTTCTTAGCCCTGCTAAATTAATTTACAGGTCTAATCCCGCAGATTCCTCACATGCTCACGCAACTCATCATAAAAAATTATGCTCTCATCAAACACCTGGAGTTTACCCCTTCAGCTAACCTGAATGTAATAACAGGTGAAACCGGGGCGGGTAAATCCATTATGCTTGGCGCGATGGGTTTATTGCTGGGTAACCGTGCCGACACTAAAACCTTATGGGACGAAACGGAGAAATGTGTAACCGAAGGGGTTTTTGATATTTCGGCTTATGCGCTTAAAGAACTATTTGAAGCTGAGAACCTGGATTATGAAGCTCACACGGTAATCCGAAGGGAAATAAGCCCGGCAGGGAAAAGCCGGGCATTTATCAACGACACACCGGTAACATTAGATGTGATGCGAAAGGTGGGTTCTCATTTAATGGACATTCACTCACAGCATGAAACACTTGAGTTGGGGAGTAAATCCTTTCAACTCAATTTGATTGATTCGTATGCCGGAAATCAGGAACTAAAAGAATCGTATTCTGTAGCCTGGAAGAAATTTTGCGAAACCGGGCAAATCTTTAATTCATTGAAAGAAGAGTCCATTCAACTTAAGAAAGAATCCGATTTTGTTTCTTTTCAATTAGATGAATTGGTGAAGGCTGATTTACAAATTGGCGAACTTGAAAAATTAGAATCCGACCTTAAGATTTCGGAACATGCCGAGGAAATCAAAACCCAGTTCAACTTAATTATCGATCAATTAGA
>CAZNRJ010000445.1:0-1787 GCA_964574945.1 uncultured Ohtaekwangia sp.
GTTACAAATCAGGAAAATGATTGGCTACCTGCCGGAACATAATCCGCTTTACCTGATTTGTAACGAATGCGTAGCGACATCAAGTCCGTTCACGTAAACCGTACCAGAAGTGGCCGGCAAATACCCGGTGGCAATCTTCATGGTGGTTGATTTACCGGCTCCGTTTGGCCCCAAAAAACCAACAATCTCGCCTTTTTCAACAGCAAAGGAGATATCGTTGACAGCTCGCTGCCGATCGTAAATTTTAGTAAGATGAGAGGCGGATAACGACATGTTTTAAGCGCTGCAAAAGTAATTTTAAAAGTTGAGAGTGCATAGGTAAAAACTTACCTTCTGTTGATTTGGCCTATTAATTGTGCTTGTAAAGACCTGGTAATTTTAGAAATTTGCCTAATACTAATGTTGAACGGAAAATGCGGCTACTGATTGTATTTATCTCACTCACTTCTTTTATTGGAGCTTCTGCACAGACAGGTTATAAGCTTGATTTCAGGATTAAAGGCTGGAAGGACACAACGGTTTATTTAGGCTCATACTATGGCGAGCAAACGAATATAAAAGATACTGCCCAGGCCACCGCTGCGGGTAGTTTTACGTTTGATAATAAAACTTCACTCCAGCAAGGTGTTTACTACCTCGTATTAAAAACATCTTCGGGATATTCTAAAATTTTTGATTTTGTTGTAGGTCCCAATCAACGCTTTTCCATTGAGGGTGATTCGAAAGATTTTATAAAAACTGCCACCGTAAAAGGTGATGAGGACAATAAACTCTTTTTTGAAAATATGCGCTTCCTTATGGAGCGCGGAAAAGAAGCTGAACCTTTTGCGAAAATTATTAAAGACAGCACGTTAACCGAAGACCAAAAGAAATCGGCCCGCGAATCATTCGCTATGATCAATCATAAAGTGCTTAACTATCAAAACGAATTGATTGAAAAACATCCAACATTTCTTACCGCACGCTTAATTAAATCAACTCAAACCATTGAGGCGCCTATGCCACCAAAGAAAGCAGACGGCACCATCGATTCATCCTTTCAGTTAAAATATTATCGGGAGCATTTCTTTGACAAGTTTGACCTGGCAGACGATGCCATGATCCGGTTGCCCAAGCCCATCTACCAGGAAAAAATAAAAGAGTATTTAAACAAGCTATACGCACCTATACCCGATACCATTATGATGGCGATCGATAAAATGGTAGCAAAGGCTAAGAAGAATCCGGAAACCTACAAGTACTTAGTATGGAACTGCGTTTACATGTATCAGAGCCCTGAGATTATGGGACTTGATGAAGTTTACGTGCGACTTTATGATAAATATTTTGCATCGGGCGAAATGGATTATTGGGCAACTGCCTCTATCAAAAAAAGTTTGAAAGACTATGCAGAAAAACTTAGGCCAAGCTTAGTTGGTAAAACAGGAGCTAACTTAATTATGCAGGATCAAAACCTGCAATCCAAGTCGATGTATGACATCAAGAACAAGTACACGATACTTTTTATTTTCGATCCGGATTGCGGGCATTGCAGGGAAGAAACTCCTAAGTTGGTTGAATTCTACAACAAGAATCACACAAAACTTGATTTTGAAGTATTTGCCGTCTCTTCCGACACCTCGATGGTGAAGATGAAAAATTTTATTAAAGAATTTAAGACACCCTGGATTACTGTGAATGGCCCCAGATCGTATCTGCCCCAGCATTATTCAACGCTTTATCATTCCGAGTCCACACCCGCACTCTATATTCTTGACAGCAAGAGAAAGATCATTGCTAAGAAGTTG
>CAZNRJ010000445.1:1797-3215 GCA_964574945.1 uncultured Ohtaekwangia sp.
TTTTCACCAAACATGAAAAATTCCTTCAGTCTAAAAAGAGTGGTAATAAAGGCACGTGATATATAGAGTCGTCAAGACCACTCAAAGTGGTCAGACGACTAAAATATCATATATAACCTGCGGAAAACAAAGCTTGTACAAGTTCATTTACCCCAACTCACACCACTTTTTTGACGATTAACCCAAAAAAGTAGCTCCTGCATGCAACTATTTACCCAAAACGAAGTATCTAATAGGGTAAATCACTTAAACTAAGAATCATGGCGTTGTTCGACTCGTTGTTTGGAAAGAAAAAGAAGGAATTTAAGGCTCAATGCCAGATAACAAAAGAGCCTATTGAAAGAGGGTACGGTTATTTACTCACTACTGCCCAGATAGTTGCATCGGAAAAATACTGGGACATGATCATGACAGAACCCGAAACAATGTCCTACACCCTGTCCCATTTCAAAAACCAATCCAGCGGAACACACATGCGCTCCATGATTTTCGAAAAATATGCTACTGTTGAAAAGGCATGGATCATTTCAGACTCGATCATAAATTACTTTGAAGTTGATAAATCGGAAGCCCGCGAAAACGCAAAAAAATGGTGGGAAGCGGAAGGTAATTTCACACCAACTGATATCGGCCCTGCGGCAAAAGTGTTGGATGGATCAATCTTCACCAAGTTTAAAGAATACGCAATTTTAGAAGCGGGCCGCCAGCGGGTTGCGCTGTCTTAATTTTTACGCTCGATCGTAAACTTCACCAAGTCAACTAAGGAGGTTTTGTATTCAGAAGGTGGTACCGACTCTAATAAAGTCATTGCCTGGTCAAAATAGACTTTCATTTTTTGATTGGCATATTCTATTCCGCCCGATTTTTTCACAAACTCAATTACCTGCTTTACCTTCTTGGCATCCTCGCTGTTGTTCTTAACGATACCAATAATTTTTCGCTTCTCCAACCAGGGTGCTTTCGATAGCGAGTGAATTAAAGGTAGGGTCATTTTTTTTTCTTTGATATCGATGCCCAACGGTTTACCAATTTCATCATCACCATAATCAAACAGGTCGTCTTTGATTTGAAAAGCCATGCCTACGCATTCACCAAACTTTTTCATGTTTTCAACAACCTCTGCAGATGCCCCGGCCGAACTTGCTCCTACCGAGCAGCAAGAGGCAATTAAAGAAGCAGTTTTTTGCCGGATGATTTCATAATAAATGTCTTCACTGATATCAAGGTGACGGGCCTTTTCCATCTGCATCAACTCCCCTTCGCTCATTTCCTTTACGGCTTCGGTGCAAATACCCAACAGGTCATAATCTTTGTGCTCAAGTGCCAGAAACAATCCCCGGGTAAGAAGAAAATCGCCCACCAAAACAGCAATCTTGTTTTTCCAAAGCGCATTCACTGAAAAGAACCCTCTTCTATAA
>CAZNRJ010000446.1:0-3209 GCA_964574945.1 uncultured Ohtaekwangia sp.
CCCGACCTTTGGGTTATGAATCCAACGCTCTAACCACCTGAGCTACCGCGCCAATTTGGGAGCGCAAACATACAAACTTTTCTGAAATCTAATAAACTGATGTTAGAATATACCGGGGGATAATTGCCATAAGCACCTTAGGTAGAACGACTGCCCGAAATTGCAACACATTAAGCTATGAAGCACTAAAAAATTTATTGAGTATATGTGGCCTTTTTACATTTAAAAATGTTTGTACTGCACGAACAATAATAATATAGTTTGCCGTTAGCGGGATTTTATCTAAATTAAAATCGAAACAAAGGCGAAGGCAGTACATATCATGGCAACTTCTAAACAACTCTATACAAATGACTTTGAAGTGCATGCTTCTATCAAAATGCTTTATCCCTATCTGCAAACAGCAAGCGGGCTTTCAGAATGGTTTGCGGACAATGTAACAATCAGTCCCGAAAAGGTTTTTACGTTTGTTTGGGATAATGAAGAACACAAAGCGGTAATGACCTCACACCGTGTGAATCACTTTGTGAAATTTGAATATAAACCAGAGACTAAGGAAGACGAGAAGGATCCCTCCTATTTTGAACTTCGGCTTGAAGTAAACGAACTGACCCAAACTACTTTTCTGAAAGTAATTGACTATTCTGATTTTGATGATCTCAATGAGCTTAATGACTTATGGGAAGGGCTGGTTGAAAATTTGCGCGGAGTAGTGGGCGGCTGATTGGCCGCTCTTGTTGCACCCTCCAATCTTATAAAACTATATTACTCACTTGCTGTGAGCCACTCGGCAACTTCTTCTATTTTTGCCTTGTTAAATTTCAAAAATTAATCCCCATGCTATCAAAGATTAATCCTGCCGAAACCATTGCCTGGCAGAAGCTGACTTCACACTTTATTGAAATGCAGGCAACACCCATGCGCGAGTTATTCCAGGAAGATCCGCAGCGGTTTGAAAAATTCAATTTGAAACTGAATGATATACTCATTGATTATTCCAAGAATATTATTACTACTGAAACCATTGGATTATTAGTTGAGCTGGCGGAAGAAGTTGGTTTGAAGGAATCGATTGAAGCCATGTTTAATGGAAATAAAATCAATCAAACCGAGCATCGGGCTGTGCTGCATGTTGCCTTGCGCAATCGCGCCAACACTCCCGTATATGTAGATGGCGAAGATGTAATGCCCCAGATCAATAAAGTGCTTGACCAGGTAAAAACATTTTCTGAAAAACTATTAAGCGGAAGCTGGAATGGCTTTACCGGAAAAGCGATAACCGATATTGTAAACATAGGAATTGGCGGTTCTGACTTAGGGCCGCTGATGGTTACCGAAGCATTGAAACCGTATCACACCACAATCACACCACACTTCGTTTCCAATGTAGATGGAACACACATTACTGAAACCCTTAAAAACCTAAATCCTGAAACCACGCTTTTCATCATCGCTTCCAAAACATTTACCACACAGGAGACCATGACCAATGCAGAGACATCCAAGAATTGGTTCATCGAGAAGACGGGTGGCAAAGGTGAAGTAGCGAAACATTTTGTTGCAGTATCCACAAATTCAAAGTCAGTAATTGACTTCGGCATTGCCCCCGAAAATATGTTCGTATTTTGGGATTGGGTGGGTGGCCGTTATTCATTATGGTCTTCCATCGGTTTGTCCATTGCTTGCACCATTGGATTTGAAAACTTTACCAACCTGTTGGAAGGTGCACATGATATCGACAACCATTTCAAAGATCAGCCCTTCGATAAAAACATCCCCGTCATTCTTGCGCTGCTTGGAATCTGGTACACGAATTTTTTTGATGCACACTCCGAAGCTATCCTTCCCTACGATCAATACTTACATCGCTTTGCCGCTTACTTTCAGCAAGGTAATATGGAGAGCAATGGAAAATCTGTTGACCGCAATGGCAATGCGGTGCTTTATCAAACAGGTCCGGTTATTTGGGGCGAACCCGGCACCAATGGACAACATGCTTTTTATCAATTGATTCATCAGGGCACTAAATTGATTCCGTGCGATTTTATTGCGCCTGTCGATTCACAAAACCCGGTGGGCGATCATCACGTAAAATTGCTTTCTAATTTTTTCGCGCAAACAGAAGCGCTCATGGTTGGAAAAACGGAAGAGATGGTTGAGAAAGAATTACGCGCTGCAGGCATGAGCAAAGAGGAAATTAAATTCCATTTGCCTTACCGGGTGTTTAGCGGAAACAGGCCTACCAACTCAATCCTATTCAAAAAACTAAACCCCTATACGTTAGGTGTTTTAATTGCCATGTATGAGCACAAGATATTCGTTCAGGGGGTGATCTGGAACATCTTTAGTTTCGACCAATGGGGTGTTGAATTAGGGAAAGTACTCGCCAAGAAAATATTGCCTGAATTGACTTCACCAGAGCCTATTACCACCCACGATTCTTCTACTAACGGGCTGATTAATTATTTCAAACGATTGAAATCCGAATAAAGGTAGAATCCTTGTAAAACCCTTTGCAACCCCTATTTTTGGGCTTCTTTTTAAATGGGAATGGATTCAAATATCTCTAAGATTGGTGTGTTTACATCCGGTGGCGATGCGCCCGGAATGAATGCTGCGCTGCGTGCCGTTGTGCGTGCCTCTATATTCTACAAGAAAGAAGTGTATGGAATTATGCAAGGCTACGAAGGCATGATCGATGGCGACATTGTAAAATTAGGCGCCCGGTCTGTAGGCAACATCATTCAGCGCGGGGGAACCATTCTTAAGTCTGCACGAAGCAAAGAATTTAGAACCCCTGAAGGCCGTGCAAAGGCTTATCAGAATTTAAAGAAGCATGGTATTGATGCATTGGTTGCCATAGGCGGAGACGGAACCTTTACAGGCTTGCATAAACTCTATGAAGAATATGCTGTTCCATCTATCTGTATGCCGGGCACAATCGATAATGATTTAACAGGAACAGATTTTACGATTGGTTTTGATACGGCCACCAACACAGCCGTTGAAGCCATTGACAAAATCAGGGACACCGCCATTTCGCATAACCGGCTTTTCTTTATTGAAGTAATGGGACGTAACTCAGGCTACATAGCAATCAACTGTGGTATTGCGGGAGGCGCGGTAGCAACCATTATTCCGGAAGAAAACATGACGCTTGATGAACTGTTCGCAAAATTAGATGAAGGCGGTAAGACAAATAAAAAGTC
>CAZNRJ010000447.1:0-3203 GCA_964574945.1 uncultured Ohtaekwangia sp.
GCAATGCCTTGCAAAAAAGTATTGCAGCTTTGGAGAATGGAAAATACGGGATCTGTTTTTCATCGGGCATGGGTGCGACTGATGCCGTTATCAAATTATTAAGCCCCGGGGATGAAGTGATTACCAGTAACGACTTGTATGGCGGTTCCTACCGAATGTTTAAAAAGGTGTATGAAAAATTTGGAATCAAATTTCATTTTATTGACTTAACAAACCCTGAAAACTTACTTCCATACATTAATAAAAACACAAAATTGCTGTGGCTTGAGACTCCATCCAACCCATTGATGAGAATCATTGACATCGAAGCTTGTTCAGCCATCGCCAAAAAGAATAATATTTTGGTGGCCGTTGATAACACGTTTGCTTCTCCCTATTTGCAAAATCCGCTGGCGCTTGGCGCTGATATTGTTATGCACTCCGTAACAAAATATTTAAGCGGTCATAGTGATGTGATTATGGGTGCGCTTGTGGTGAACGATGAAAAGTTGCACCAGGAACTCGCCTTCATAGCAAATTCCTGTGGGGCGGTTCCCGGGCCTCAGGATTCATTCTTAGTGTTGCGCGGAATTAAAACCCTTCATTTACGAATGGAGCGTCATTGCTTCAATGGAAAAAAAATTGCCGCTTATTTACAAACCCATCCTAAAACAGGAAAAGTTTTTTGGCCGGGCTTTTCAGATCATCCTGGTCATGCCATCGCAAAAAAACAAATGAGTGATTTTGGGGGGATGTTATCATTCACCCTAAAAGATGACAGCCTTGAAAAGGCCATAAAGCTTATGGAATCAGTTCAATTATTTTCTCTTGCCGAGTCCCTGGGTGGAGTTGAATCACTCATCAATCATCCCGCTTCAATGACTCACGCCAGCATACCCAAAGAAGAACGCATCAAAAATGGGTTGAGTGATTCTTTAATCCGGCTGTCCATTGGTGTTGAAGACGTTGAAGATTTAATTGAAGATTTGGAACAAGCCTTGAAACTTGTTTCATAAAAGAAGGCCCCGGATTTCTTACTCTTTCTGTTTAGGGATTCTTACCAGAAATTCGGCTCCCTTCCCCTGTTCGCTTGAAAGGACAATTTCACCGTTTAACCGATCCACTAAAGTTTTTACAATGGCAAGCCCGAGACCATTCGAGCTTTCGCCACCCGTAGGTTGAGCCGATAATCTTTTAAACTTCTGAAACAGGAAAGTTTTATCCGATTCGGAAAATCCAGGGCCATTATCCTTAACGGAAACAAGTAGTGTTTCTCCCTCCATCGCTGCACCAACACTGACTTGCGAGTTTCGTGGGGAAAACTTAATCGCATTAGAAACCAGGTTATCAATAATTCTATTAAGATAATCCGGATCAGACTTGAAGATGCCTGCAAAATTGTTACTGACTAAGAGTTGAATCGATTTTATTTCGGCCGATACCTGAAAAGAATTGACTCGTTCCTCCAACAGGTTACCCACGTTAACATCGGTGATTATTGGCTTACTTGCATTGGCTTCAAATGCATTTACATCCAACAAATCTTTAATAAGGTTATTGCCCGATTGTGTTGCCTTTTTAATCATAGCTAAATACTCCTTGTACTGCGCTGGAATTTTACCTTCCATTTCCATAACACTTACCAGGCCGGCAATCCGGTTGATGGGTGATTTAAGGTCATGGGCTACAATGTTCATCAAGGAATTTTTTTCGCTATTGAGTTCGCTTAACTGAATATTTTGTTGTTTCAAATTCTTATTGGCAGTAGTGATTACTTCTTGCTGAGTTAAAATCTGTTCGTTTTGATTGCGTAGTTTTTCATTTACGATTTTGCGTTTGCGCATATAAACAAGCAATGCAGCCATTGCTATCGAAATGAAAATAATCAGGATGAGCAGAAATCTATTCTGGAAACGTTGTGACGAAATCAGCGATTCATTTTTTATTCGAATCGATTTCAAGAATTCGTTTTCCTTTTCCCTTTTCTCAATTTCCAATTGAAACTGAAGCCGCTCTATTTGTCGCTGGAGATCGGTATTCTTGATTCGTTCACCGAGTATTTCCGATTGGGTAACCATCTCTTCCGCTTCAACTTTATTTCCAAGTGCCTGGTAGCAAATAGCCAGGTTTCTTGTGGCCTCTATTTGATAAACCAGGTTGCCCGATTGCTCAGCCCTTAAAACTATATCTTTGAAAATGGGCACCGCCAGAGAGTACTTCTTTTGATGGGAGAAATATTTCCCTTGAATTAGCGAAGCCCTGATAAATATTTTTTGATTGGTGACTTCTGAAATCGTTTTTAAAACCGCATTAGCTTTTGCATACGACTCATCATATCTCTTTTCTGAAAAGAAAATTTCAGCCATCCCCAATTCAAGTTCAGCTAATGTAACGGGGTCATTAATTTGCTGGGCCAGCGAATCAGCCGCCTGCAGCTTCTCCAACGCTTCCTTCGTATCCCCTCTTTCTTCATAAATTAACCCAAGCTCAAGAAGTGATGAAACTATGCTTCGTCTTTCCCCTAATTTTTTTCGTAACGTATAAGCCTGGGTCGACATGGCTATTGCATGGTCAAAATCTCCCTGCGATTTATAAACGTTGGCCAGGCTTCGATACACATAGGCCAATCCTGATGGTTCCTGAATTACTTCAAAAATATCTTTCGACCGGATTAAATTATCATAGGCGCGAACCAAATCCCCGCCATCAAAATACATGCGCCCCAGGTTGTTGTAGCCAAATGCTAATTGAACCGAGTCTTGTTGTTCAATGGCAACATCAATGGACCGATCATGATACTCAGATGAATTTTTGTAATCTCCTTTGTTTGCATAGGCGAGCCCGATAAAACTCAACGGCTTGGAAAGGTTTTTCTCAAGTGAAATTTTTTTACCCATTTCAAAGGCACGGGAGCAATAATAAATAGTACTGTCCGGATATGAGTACCGGTACTCAAAGCCAATAGCATTTAATAATTCGAATTGATCTACTGTTGATTGGCCATTCAGGGAGGTCTGTAAACTATCAATTAAGTTCAGGTTCTGACCAAATGAAGGAATGGCCATGCTCATCCAAACAAAAAAAACAATTCCTTTAAATTTTTCCTTACAAACTTTCATCCGGCATTCTTATGCAACCGCACGCTGCTGCTAACCAATAATAAACTACCCTAAAGTAGTTGAACTATTTCTACAAAACGATTCTTTTACATCATTCTTTTTCAA
>CAZNRJ010000448.1:0-3202 GCA_964574945.1 uncultured Ohtaekwangia sp.
GGCGAACCGGTAACGACCAGGAAGATGCGATACAGGCAGAGAAACTTTCAGCTGACGAAAAGGAAAATGCCGAACACATTATGCTGGTGGATTTGGCGCGCAATGATATGAGCCGCAATGCCAGTGATGTGAAGGTAGAGGTATTTAAGGAAATTCAATATTATTCGCATGTTATTCACCTCGTATCCAAAGTTACCGGCAACCTGAAGCCAGGTGCTTCGGTGGTGCAAATGGCTGCGGATACGTTTCCTGCGGGCACTTTATCAGGCGCACCCAAACACATGGCTATGAAACTGATTAATGAATATGAAAATGTGAATCGAGGTTTTTATGGCGGTGCCATTGGGTTTCTTGGATTTAATGAGTCATTCAACCACGCCATTATGATCAGAACTTTTTTAAGCAAGGGAAATAAACTTACGTATCAGGCAGGCGCGGGAGTGGTTTCCAAATCAAACTCTGAAAGTGAATTGCAAGAAGTAAACAATAAACTGGAAGCTTTACGTAAAGCTGTAGTGTTAGCTGAACAAATTTAGTATGAAGATATTAGTGTTAGACAATTACGATTCATTTACCTACAACCTGGTTCATATCATCCGTGAAAACGGATTTGCAATGGATATTTATCGCAATGATAAGATTGAACTTGAAGCTGTAAAGCAGTATGATAAAATATTGCTTTCGCCCGGACCCGGAATTCCCGATGAAGCGGGAATCATGAAACAGTTGGTTAAAGAATACGGAGCTACCAAAAGTATTTTGGGAATTTGCCTTGGGCATCAGGGAATAGCCGAAGTGTATGGCGGTTCCCTATTCAACATTCCAACGGTACTTCATGGAGTGACTTCTGTTGTGGAGGTAAAGGATCATGATGAATATCTTTTCAAAGGAATCTCAAATAAATTTCAGGCAACACATTACCATTCATGGGCGGTGTTGCCGAAGGGATTACCTAATGAAATAAAAGTCACCGCGACTAATGCCGATGGATTGATTATGGGATTGAGTCACGCCCGGTTTGATGTGAAAGGCTTGCAGTTTCATCCCGAATCGATCATGACTTTGGAAGGCCCGGCAATTATTAAAAACTGGTTGAATAAGTAAACTCAGAATGGATTTCGCATGAAGAAAATATTAGGTGAGTTAATTGATCATCGATCCCTGACAAAGGAAACAGCACACGAAGTACTCGTAAACCTTGCTACGGGAAAATTTAACCTGAGCCAGACTGCGGCATTCATGACCGTGTATATGATGCGCAGCATTACGGTTGATGAGTTGCAGGGATTTAGGGATGCGATGTTGGAGTTGTGCTTGCCTGCCCGTTTCGATCAACCCGTAATGGATGTATGCGGCACGGGTGGCGATGGCAAAAACACGATCAACTTGTCAACGCTCTCTTCGTTTGTTGTAGCTGCAGCCGGACAACCTGTTGCCAAGCATGGGAACTATGGGGTTTCCTCAGCGTGTGGTTCTTCCAATGTGCTTGAGCATTTCGGATATAAGTTTACGAATGATGTTGATGAACTAAAGAGAAGCCTTGATCGTGCCAATATCTGTTTTATGCATGCGCCCTTGTTTCATCCGGCCATGAAGAATGTAGCACCAATCCGTAAAGAGCTTGGTGTGAAAACATTTTTTAATATGTTGGGCCCCATGGTTAATCCGGCTTTCCCAACGCGGCAATTAGTTGGAGTGTTTAGTCTTGAACTTGCCCGGCAGTATGGTTATCTCTACCAAAACAGCAACAAAGATTATTTGATTCTACATTCCATTGATGGCTATGATGAAGTTTCGCTAACCAGCGCTTTTAAATTTTTCTTTAACGAAGGTGAACGCTTGGCAGAGCCTGCTGATTTGGGATTACCGATGATTCAGTATGACGAAATTAAGGGCGGTACTACCGTGGAAGAGTCGGCTAAGTTATTTACCAATGTATTGGAAGGAAAAGGAACGGATGCTCACAATAATGCAGTGATCGCTAATGCAGCAATGGCCTTGTACTGTGTAGATAGAAAAGCAGGATTAGAAACGGCTGTTGTAAAAGCAACTGAGTCACTGAAATCAGGCAAAGCGTTAGTGGCTTTCAAAAAATTAATAGAGAAGTAACGATGAACATCTTAGACGAAATTATCCAGGCTAAATATAAAGAAGTTGAGGAACGAAAGTCTTTACATCCTGTAAAAGTGTTGGTGCAAAGTATTTATTTTCAATCACCAGTCATATCGCTGAAACAATATGTGAAGCACCCGAATAAATCGGGCATCATTGCTGAGATAAAAAGAAAATCTCCCTCCAAGGGAATCATCAACGCTAATGTTTCTGTTGAACAAATATCTGTCGGGTATATACATGCAGGTGCTTCTGCACTTTCGGTACTAACGGATACAAAATATTTTGGTGGTTCTACCGAAGACTTGTTGGTGGCACGCAAGGTTAATCGGTGCCCTATCCTTCGAAAAGATTTTGTGGTAGATGAATATCAAATCATTGAAGCAAAATCAATGGGGGCCGATGCAATTCTTTTAATTGCAGCAGCATTGGAGCCAACTAAGCTTCAAGCGCTGGCAAAATTTGCCAGAACATTGCACCTGGAAATCTTGCTGGAAGTCCATAACGACAAAGAGCTTCAGGATAACTTGAGCGAGGATGTTGATTTGATTGGTGTAAACAACAGAAATTTAAAAACATTTGTCACGGATATCGAAATCTCAAAACAACTGGCGGATAAAATCCCAAACCAGTTTGTAAAAATTTCAGAAAGCGGCATTGACAATCCGGCCACCATCATCGAACTGAAAGAATTTGGATACGAAGGATTTTTGATGGGACAGAATTTTATGCAGCATAGTAGACCCGAGAACGCTTGTCGCGATTTTATTGCCGAGTTGAAAAGAATTGAGAAGCAGTATGACTGATCTTAACCATATAAAAATTAAGATTTGCGGAATGCGTGACAGCAAAAACATTCTTGAAGTTGGTTCTTTTGTCCCTGACTTTATGGGATTCATTTTTTATAAAGATTCACCCCGGTATGTTGGCGTTGATTTTCATATTCCAACAGACTTACCGTCAGAAGTAAAGAGAGTAGGGGTTTTTGTAAATGAATCGGAGGAAGAAGTAATAATGATTGTGAAAAAGTACCAATTGAATTTTGCCCAGCTTCATGGTGATGAATCAGTAGGGTATTGTAGCGATCTAA
>CAZNRJ010000449.1:0-3200 GCA_964574945.1 uncultured Ohtaekwangia sp.
GAACCCCTTGCAAAGAAAATTCTGAAACGTCTTAACGCTGACTGATTGTTTATCTATTAACATTGAGTAGTTCTTTTTTTTAATGACACCTTTCGTTTGCCCGATTCTTTCACCCGTCTTTCATACAGCTCCGTCAAATCCCCTTCGATAGAATCCCTCAGATCCGGATGGCAGAACCAGCGGAAGAAGCGGAGGAAAAAAGATGGTGGATTTCTTCTCATTGGTGAACCATTACTGCGTATGTTGTTTCATTAACAAATGATGTCATTATCTTTTATTCCGTTCTCAATGATTTAACCGGATTAGCAACAGCCGCCTTTATCGTCTGGCTGCTTACGGTAAGTGCAGTGATCATAAATACCAATAGAAATCCCGGGAGCAGCAATACCGGGCTCAACGGAATACGGTTATTGTATAATTGAAGAAACTGGTCAGCCAGCAGAAAAATAACGGGAGACCCGACCAAAATGCTAATGAGCATTATGCGTAAATAACTTTTACTTAAAAATTTAAATATCGTAAAGTGGCTGGCGCCAAATATTTTTCGTATGGTAATTTCTTTTGCTTTGGATTGTATCGTAAAAATGGTAATCCCCAACAACCCCAGGCAGGTAATCACGATTCCTAAAAAAGTAATAAAAGAAACAAAAAAAATAGTGTCGTTAAAATCCGCAAATGCTCTTTCGATCTCATCGTCATAAAACCTTCCATCGAAAGCATGGTCGGGATCGAATGTCTTCCAGGTGCTCTCTAGTGAAGCTACGGTGTTCGTGATGTTTCCCTGGTGAATGCGCACATTTAGAAAACGCAATGCCGAAGGATCATACCGCAGCATCAATGCATCCAGGCTATACTCGGCAGGCTTATATAAAAAATCTTTTACCACCCCGGTGATCGACAGCAGGGTGCTATCGCCCACGATCACCGTTTCCCCAATAGCTTCAGGTGCGTTTCCTAAATTAAATTTCTTCAAAAAAGATTCGTTAACGATTAAGAATTTCTCATGCACCTGGCTCTCGTCAGCTTTAAAAGCCTTACCAGCCACAAGTTGCAAATTCATATTCCTGATGTATTGGTCATCAATAAAATATCCCCTTACGGATATGCGCTCTTTTTCAACAGCGATGCGAACATCATCACTGTAGTCTGAAAAATTACCCATCAAATGGGAAATGGCTGAGATATTTTCAATCCCCGGAACTTGTTTAAAACGCTCAACAGCTTTCTCATAAGATTGCCCCTGAAGATCAATATTGAATACCTGCGAGTTCTGAGCTCCAAAATTAATTTCCATAGAATACTTCATTTGCTGTTTTGTTATGTAAATCAAATTGACAAATACGAGGCAGAGCAAAATCTGAAAAAACAAGAGTGCATTTCGCACGCCCACTCTGCCAGGCAACCGGGTATTCTGAAGCTTTCCAAATAACGCTACCGGCTTAATCCCGGATAAAGTCAGGCCGGGCAAAATACTTCCGACCAGTCCCACCAGAATGGCAAACCCGATAAAGACCACCATGATCAATGGTCTTACCGAAAAATCAATGTTCAAAGAGTTTATGAAGGACATTGTGGAAATACGAAGAACAATGATTCGCAGAAAAACAAATCCCAAAATCAGGGAAAGTAAAGCCATTAACATTGATTCAACCACGATCTGTATAAAAATAGAAGATCTTTTACCTCCTGCCACTTTGCGCATGGCAAACTCTTTCATACGGGTACTCGCCCTTGCTATTGTAAGGCTCACATAATTAAAAATCGATGAAATCATAATCATACCTGCCAGCGCACCTAAAAACCACAGCACAATTGCCGGTATTCCTTTTGAGCTTGAATTGCTTAACAACGGTCCTGGTGTTATTTCATTCAGCGGTTGCAGGTAAAAGCGATAGCCGGCATCCCTGGATTCCAGAACTTTATCTTTATAATTCAATTGGGAAATGGAGGCCAAAACATTTTCCACGCTTTCGGGTGTGGCATTGGGTTTTAATTTTATGTAACTGTAATTGGTGTAATAATTTTGCCAATTGGAAAGTGTTGATGAGATGATGTCATTTTTTTCCAGAATAGGAATAGATGAAATAGAAGCCAGTGCTTCAAAATCAAGATGTGTTTTTCCAACGGGCTTGTTTAATACACCGGTAATTTTAAAAAGACCCTTATTCCCCATTTCAATCGTTTTGTCAAGAGCATCTCCTATAGGGAAAAGCTTTTGAGCCAGTTCATCCGACAGGATAATGCTATTAGGTCCTTCAAGAGCGTTAGCCGGGTTGCCACTACGTAAACTGAAATTGAATACATCGAAGAATGCTTTGCTCGTAAATTGCACATGCGCACCAAACCTTTGATTGTTTAAAATCAGTTCTGTCTGAATACCACTGTTTACGGGCGCCCAGGTTTCTATAGCCGGGCAGTCTTTCGCCAGCATTTCTGCTACGGGGTAAGGACTGGATGCATAAGGTTCGGTACCTCCGCCCTTTCTCAATGCCTCCGTATTGATTCTGTAAATCCGTTCACGGTCATCGTGAAATTTGTCATAGGAATGGGCGTCCTTCATCAGAATAATAAGTAAAAGACAGACCGACATACCCAAACCCAATCCAAATACATTGATAAAAGAGAATACCCTGTATTTAAGAATGTTCCTGATTCCTGTTTTAAAATAATTTTTAAACATACCGTATTGATTTAAATTTCTATAACCTTCCGTGGGCCGAATGATTCCCGGCCTGAAAAGGAGTATTACATCTATTACAAATTTTATGTCCGCTTTTCTCTTTCCTGATTCCTTAATTCGTTCGTCATACAGCTCTATTAAATCTCCTTCAATACTATCTCTCAACTTCGGATGGCAGTACCAGCGGAAGAAGCGGAGAGGGAGTTTGGGAGGATATTGTTTTTCTTTTTTCAATTCGTGTTCTTTTTAAGTGGGCAGTTGGCAGTATGCAAGATGTGAACTGCACCCTGTTCGTTGTCTACTATCCCATGTCTATTCACTTCGCAAACTCTTCACTGGATTGTTTCGTGCTGCTTGAACAGCCTGTATAGTAATGGTTAAAAAACCCATGACAATAATCACTCCGGCACCAGCAACAAAAACCATAATCTGAGGCGTAATGTGATACGAGAATTTGCTTAACCACGATTTCATTACGAACCACCCTACAGGGCCTGCACACGCACAACCCACGATAATA
>CAZNRJ010000450.1:0-3181 GCA_964574945.1 uncultured Ohtaekwangia sp.
TGTTTTTCTTTTCATTTGAACCCATGCATAAAACGGAAGACCTGCCATCAGCAAAATAAATCCCCAATAAACAATCTCTTCGCCAGAACCGATAATCGCCCACATGGAATAGATAAATGCCAACACGGAAACAACCAGTTTAAAACTTGTTAACTTCTGTTGTTTGTATTCAAGCATCACCAAAGAAATTATAGAAAATAAGTAAGGCAACAAAACCGTGAGCGTGGTTAACAGAATCATGAATGTAAATGTATCAGCCAGGCTCCTTGTAAAGTTCATGCTCATCAAAATGGAAATCAAAATACTGGAGATTACAATTCCGGCAACAGGTGTTCCGTTTTTACTTTCTTTCGCAAAGATCTTAGGAAATATTTTATCGCGTGCAGCAGCATAAGGCATCTGGCCCTGAATTAATATCCAGCCATTGAGTGCGCCAAACGTTGAGATCACTGCGCCCCCGGCTACCAAATAGCGCGCGCCTTCGCCCCAGATGGAAGCGGCAGCATCGGCAAAAGGCGCTTGTGAAAGATGGAGCTCGGCCGGTGGGATCAACCCCATCACGGCAACAGTACCTAAAAAATAAATGGCAGTAGTTAACAACGTGCCAATGATGGTAGCTCGCGGAATTGTTTTTTCAGGGTCTTTAATATTCCCGGAAGGAATGGTAGCGCTTTCCAACCCCAAAAAAGCAAAGAGTGTTAATGTGGTAGCGCTTGTAATTACGGATAGGTTGGATTCTGAACTTACGTTGAACGGGGTGAAATGATCCAGGTTCAGATAAAAAAGTCCACCGATGGTAATCACTAACAAGGGAGCCAGTTTTAAAACTGTTGTAATCACCTGAACGATGCCTGCTTCTCTAATTCCTTTTGTATTTATCCAGGTTAAGAACCAAATGGCGGCAAGCCCGGTGCCAACTGACAAAAGCGGGTTGTTACTTAACGCTGGAATGAAGATGCTTAAGTAGCTTACAAAACCAACTGCAATGGCTGCGTTGGTACACCACACCGAAATCCAATATCCCCAGGCTACAAGGAAGCCGGCAAACTCACCCATACCTTCGCGCGTGTAAGCGTATGGTCCGCCTGTTGCATTGGGGCTAAGTTTGCTTAGCCAGCTATACACAAGCGCAAGGCATAAAGCACCGGCCCCTGAAATCAACCAGCCAATTAAACTAATGCCTCCGTAAACAGCTAAGGTTGCGGGCAGCATAAACACACCCGAAGCAATCATATTGCCGATTACCAAAGAGGTGGTTGTCCAGATTCCGATTTTAGTTTTATCAGAGTGCCCCATGAGGTGGTTAATTACTAATAATTAACCAAAAATCATAAACGGAAAATCAAATTTGAGAAAGTTATTTGCCGAGGGACATATTCGCAACCTTAATAGTCTTCTCTTTATCGTCCGTCCACGCAAAGAGCAATTGCTCACCTCCTTTTGTCATTTGAGGAAATCCGCTGGAGCGTGCATTGGAAGAATTTGCAACTTCCCACGGGGAATCCTTTTCACCATTTCTATAAATGATCCGGGCTTTGATTGATGATCCTTCCATCCAACTTACTACTGCCTTATCAGCATCCAATAAAACAATATCTACTCTACCAATTGTTTTTCCTTCATCAATTCGAATGGGATCTTCAAACGTTTCGCCACCATTTATTGAGAAAGCCACATTCACCTGAGCCGTATCACCGGCAACTGTAAACCAGGCCACTGCTACATTGTTTTCCTTACCGGAGATTCGAGGGCCATTAACGGGGCAGCCCGCTATGTTCCATTCATCCTTATGAACCGGCTGTGGAGATGTCCATTCATTATTTACCAACCGGACAATTGACATGTCGCGAATTTCTTCATCCGAACGATCGCGATAGATAACTACCGGGCCATTGGCCGTAATAGCAGCCGTGGTTTGACAACAGTCGCAGGTTTTGTTGTCGAGTTCCCATTCGTCAATTTTTTTTCCTGTAGGATCAACAACCGCAGCGCGCAGACTCATGGCACCCTGCCCCGGCAGGCTGGCATGATGACCGCTATGATCCATGTTTTGCATTCCTTCCATCACCGTGTTTCGTCCATCAAGCCACGTTACAAAAAAATTATCCCCGTAAGGGAGAATCGTTACAAATCCATGTTCGGCTTGTTTCTTATCGTCATGAAGCACGAACGGATTGCTCCAGGTTTTTCCATCGGCTGATGTTACTAATTTTACATCATACGCATACGTGCTTTCTCCGCTCTTATCTAAAAAGTGAGCTATGAAATTTCCATTGTGCACTGCCATCATCGGATAGTCGGCCCAGTTGACAAACCAGGAATTACCTGAAGAAATCAGAGCAGGTTCGCTCCAGCTTCCGGCTTCCAGTTTCGAATATTTCAACTGGCTGATCTCGTCCTGCTTTTCAATCCATGATAAGTAAACCTGATCCTTTGAATCTGTAAACAGAAATGGTTCGGCACTATTTGCACCCGCTGGCGAATTAAAGAATGTAAGTTGTGACGATTGCTCAGTGCTCTTTTTATCGATACAAGCAACACTCAATAAGCAAATAAGTGTGAAGATGTATTTATCTTTCATTCGTTTACTATGTTAGAAATCAATTCAATATTTTCGGCTGAATCCCAAGTGCGAAATCCAGATTCAGAGAATTTCAATTTACCTTCAGAATTAAATATATACGTGGTGGGCAACGCATGAATGTTTAACTCTTCAAAGTTCTCTACACGAACATAGTGAAAGTCGTATGAATGTTTCTTCTGAAACTTTTCAATTTGATCGGACTCTTCATTGCTTGCAAAGAGAAAAACTATGTTGTCATTCTTAAATTTTTCCTGTGCAATCGCAAGCGTTGGCATCTCCTGAATACACGGCTTGCACCACGTTGCCCAAAAATTAATGAAAACCGTTTTTCCCTTATATGAATCAAGGCTCAAAGTTTTTCCTGACAGGTCAGTCAGCACAATAGCATCCCAGTCATTCGAATCCGACTTTTTATCGATAGAACATTGGGTTAACAGACCTATCAGGAAAAAAATATAAATGTGCTTCATCCTAATGCAACTCTTCTTCTACCGAACCGCAGCTAAGCATCATATCACCAAAGTATGGGTTGCGGATTACAGCATTGTCGCTTAGCCAATAAGCCCCGGTGTTATTAAATGCCATGGGACAATATTC
>CAZNRJ010000451.1:0-1617 GCA_964574945.1 uncultured Ohtaekwangia sp.
CACCGTCTACCACAAATAAATTTTTACAATCGTGAGCCTGGTTGTTTTTATTCACGGCAGATTTTTTAGGATCGTTGCCCATGCGTGTGGTCCCCACTTCGTGAATGATTCTACCCGGTGCTGCAAGCCCGTAGTCATTTTCGGGGCCATCGGAATTTCCATACGTAATTACGCCACCCATCTTGTCAATGATCTCAGCAAAAGTTTGCTTCATGTGCTTGGCCTGATTCACTTCATGTTGACTCCATTTATAGTGGAAGCGCAAAACAGGAATCCCAAACTTATCTACCGTAGTGGGATCAATCTCACAATAGTTGTCCTCGCGCGCGATTGCCTCACCACGCCCTGACATTCCAAAGGAAGCACCGTAGAAATAACGATAGTCATCTTTCAGGGAAGCGCCATAACCACCTGCCGCTTTTTGTGTTCCATCGCGGCCCGGGTATTTTCCGTTCGTTCCTTGCATTCCAAAACCAAAACCGTAACCGGGCATGCCCATACCGCCACCATATTCAATGTGATAGCCTCGTGGAAAATCGAGTTTCTTATTATCGAGCCACCACGGTGTGTACACATGCATACCACCCACACCATCTTCACTGTAGCGCTTGCGGTCAACCAGCTTAGGCAAAAATCCACCCATGGAAGCACCTGTTGAATCGTGGAGATATTTACCAACCACACCGCTTGAGTTTGCTAACCCGTTGGGGAACAAACTTGATTTGCTGTTAAGAAGTAGTCGCGCAGATTCACAGGCACTCGCAGCAAGAATCACCACCTTCGCATTGACTGTATATTCTTGCTTGTCGTCTTTGTTAACAAATGAAATACCGGTTGCTTTTCCTTCACTGTTTGTAATCACTTCGCGCGCCATGGCATTGGGGATCACATCAACATTACCTGTTTTAAGGGCAGGGTTCACCAATACAGAGGAAGACGAAAAATCACCGTACACCGTGCAACCCCTATTACATTGCGCACAGAAGAAGCAAGCGCCCCGCTCATTGTTAATAGGTTTGGTAAGAATAGATAACCGCGAAGGGATGACAGGGATATTTAACTTGCCCCCGGCTTCTTTAATAAAGAGTTCGTGCAACCGGGGCTTTGGTGGCGGAAGGTAAATGCTGTCCGGATCGTTTGGTAAATTTTCTTTTGATCCGAACACACCAATCAATTTGTCAACCTTATCATAATAAGGGGCAACATCATCGTAGCTGATGGGCCAGTCATCGCCCAGGCCATCAATGCTTCTCCGTTTAAAATCTTTAGGGCCAAAGCGAAGCGAAATGCGGCCCCAGTGATTGGTTCTGCCGCCCAGCATGCGTGAGCGAAACCAATCAAATTTAGTATTGTCTTTATGTGTGTACGGTTCACCTTCTAATTCCCAACCGCCATAGGCTGCATCAAAATCTCCAAAGTGTCGGTAGGGTGTGCTGGCGCCTCTTCGCGGAGACTCCCAGGGCCATTTAAGTTGGGTAACATTTTTTGCCGGATCGTATAGGGGGCCTGCTTCGAGCAGCACGACTTTAATGCCTGCGTTTGCTAAAATATAGGCAGCCATACCACCGCCTGCACCAGAACCTACTATACAAACATCATAATCTTTTTGGGTTTTCT
>CAZNRJ010000451.1:1627-3176 GCA_964574945.1 uncultured Ohtaekwangia sp.
ACGAAGGAGTAATATCCCTGAAAGGTTTCAGAAATCAAAATTCAGTTTTTTGATCGGTAGAATGCGTGTTTAAGCCTGCTATTTTAAACCCTAAATTGTCATTAGAAAACATGTGTGGTAGCAATTATTTGACGAAAGCATTTTTGAGACAAATGCTTTGTCAGGGTTTAACCCCTACATTGAAAATGAAGGAATCCTTACTTTCTGAAAAATCTCCCTGCTCATTCATTTTCAATTGTCGGCACGTAGTGCAAAAAAGTCTAATGACTTTTTTGGGTTAAATCTTTTTTAGGAACAGGATCATACCCGCTTGTTCCCCACGGATGGCACCGTGCTATTCGTTTTATTCCGAGCCATAACCTTTAAATGCGCCCCATTCGAGAATTGCTTCGATCGTATATTGAGAGCAGGAGGGAGTATGCCGGCAATGCGCACCTAACATTGGCGACAATATGGCCTGGTACATTCGGATAGGAAAAATAAAAAGTCTTTTAAAGATCATGAAGAACAAGTAACTTAATCTATTGGTAGAAAGTTCAGGGCAAAGATTGACATAATTTCAAAATTAAATCTCTATGAAAATACTTACTGGAATTTTATTGTTGAGTTGTTGCTCAATTTTAAGCTGGGCTCAATCACCGGTCGGGATTTTTGAGGATCATGCAGATATTGGAAATCCGAAGAATGCCGGAACTACCACGTTTAATAAAAATACCCAGGAGTATCAATTGAAGGGAAGCGGCTACAACATTTGGTTTGGCCGCGATGAGTTTCAGTATGCCTTTAAAAAGATCAAAGGTGATTTTATCGCGACAGCAAATTTTGAATTTATTGGAAAAGGCACAGACCCACACCGGAAAATTGGTTGGATGGTGCGGGGTTCACAGAATGAAGATGCCCCCCACATGACAGCAACCATTCATGGCGATGGACTTATTACGTTACAATGGCGACACCTGCGTGGAGCACACATGCGCGATCCGGAGGATCAAATCGTATTCCCTAAAAAGAAAGCGCAGGTCATACAATTAGAGCGTGCCGGTTCGGAATATATTATGCGGGTTGCCAATGTAGGTGAACCTTTACAGGAAGCAGGCCGATATACATTAAATACATTACCTAACGATGTGCTGATCGGAATATTTATTTCATCGCATAACGAAAATGTTATTGAAGAAGCGATTGCGTGGAATGTGCGGATTGATAAGCCGTTGCCCGACAGTTACAACCCTTATCAACAGGGCTTTATGGGTTGCAGGCTTGAAATCATGAATGTGTTTGATGGAAAACGGAATGTGATTCATGAATCAAAAGATCGCTTCGAAGCGCCCAACTGGATGCCGGATGGAAAGAAATTGTTGTTTAATGAAAATGGTTCCTTGTATACAATTCCAATTGAAGGCGGAACTACTGAAAAGATAAACACGGGTTTTGCCGATCGTAACAATAATGATCACGTGATTTCATTTGATGGGAAGACGATCGCGTTAAGCCATCACCGCACGGGTTTACCGGGCGGAGGGTCAACGGTGTATACAGTTCCTATTAC
>CAZNRJ010000452.1:0-1230 GCA_964574945.1 uncultured Ohtaekwangia sp.
AGAAAATATTTTAATCCTCAATCGCGGAGTCCGAGACGAGACTCCCGAGGAATGATATTCCTAAACATTCATCCCTCACGGAGAAATCGCTAGTAAAGTGGCTAATTTTACATTACAGTAACATTCTCAAATTCAATTCCGGTTAGTTTCTCCTTAATAATTTCATCTCTTAACTCAGTGCTGACATAAAGTCCAGAAGTGATTTCCCAAAAAATTCCCGGCTTATGAAAAAAATGAATATTGTTCGATAATTTTTCAGCAGAGAACACAGGTTTAATAATATGATTTGATCCTTCAACAAAAATTGTCTTTTCAATATTAAGAACATCAAGTTTTCTTTTAAATCTTGGTAGGTAATATCGTCTTTCTTCATTTCCTCCAATAATTTGAACACTTAACCATTCAACATCGCTGTCTGCTAAAAGGAATTTTTCAATAACTAATTTCATCCTCTCTGACATTATTGGCCATGCTAGGTTATTTGGTTGAAAATCCATCCAAGGCTTTTTCAAACCTGATATATCGTCCAGTTTACTAAAATGTCCACCCTCATTTATAACTCGTTTCAAATAAAGAATGAATGGTATACTATCTTTCCCGCGAAGTAATGGTACTAAATCATGAGCAATTGGCGTATCTCCCTTTGTGAATGCAATTCCACAATTCCTGTCAATTTTTTCGCCCAAAAAGAAAAATTTTCTCATTACCATCTTGTTAAGTTTAACCAATTTAAATTTTTCAATAGCTGTTTTTTACGTAGACATCAAATAATTTCAGAAAATTAGCTTGATTACCTTATACCCACACGCACTGGTTCGTGTCTCACGAAACCCTTCAATTACTGATTCACCCGCTTCACCACGTCCACCACTTTACCTTTCTTCCGCGCATACACACTGTTGTCGTACATGGCTTCGCAGCTAACGGCTGGAAGATAGTAGCTACCTGCATAGCTGGCCGTGAGCAACACTTTAAATGTTTTGCGTTGGTTGGCATTCAAATCAAAATAGGTGTACACCCGGTCGTCACGGATGTCCTGGTAGGTAGGTACATCACCTATTAAACGTGCGCCTTCATCGCCTGTTAACCGTAAGTTGTTAATCTCCCACCCCGATGGGAAAACCTGGTTGAGCGCCAGGTTTTTATAAATACCCCGCATGCCCGGGTTAAATACCGTAACCGTTGCCACAAACTCAGTGCCTTGTTCCAATGTGATTGGGTCAATCGGTA
>CAZNRJ010000452.1:1240-3167 GCA_964574945.1 uncultured Ohtaekwangia sp.
CCTTTGGAATCGGCATAGGTAACCGTAAGCGAAAGATTCTTTTCAGCATCTTCTTCCGCTCCGCGCGCAGGCACACCTTCCGAAATAATTCGCACAAAGAGTGTTCCCTTGCTGCCACTTACAATTTTCAAATTACCTGCCTTCAATCCTTCGATCGGTAATTTTACCTGCGCAAGGGTTAAGTCGGTATTGGCCGTTACTTCTTTTCCATTGTAGGTGTAGGTAAATTTCAAATCGCCTTTCTCACCACCCGCAAAGGCGCCCACTGATTTTAAGCACCACGCCAATGTTTGTGTGCTCATCCAGTAATTTGCATTGCTCATAGATTGCGAAAGCTCTTTCACAATTTCGAAACTGCGCTCGCGATCACCCAACAGCAAAAGGGTTTCAAGAATGATCGCCTTATCACGCAAGTCCGATCCATACGAATACCCCAACTCCTGATACGGCTTCACCTGCACCGAAAGTTTTTCAATCAGCTTCTTAGCGGCTTCAGGTTGCCCGGCTTTTACATAGGCAGCGGCCAACATCCACGCTGCGGTAGCATGCAGGCTTCCCTGTTCGCGTAGGCGGTTCATCGCTCCTAATTCCGCATCGCCCGAAAGGGCTAACGTATACAAGCGATACGCTTGAATCAGTTCGCTGCTGCTGTACTCCTGGTTCTTGCGCCAGCTTTGTGCTTTACTGCGCTGATATTTTTTCCAACGCTTAATCATATCGTTGGGCACGAAATATCCTTTCGATTCTGCTTCCACCAGAAAATGACCCGCATAGGTTGTGCCCCAGCTATCAGAGTCTTCATGCCCCGGCCAATACGAAAATCCGCCATCGCGATTGACAAATGTTTTCAACCGCTCTACCCCTGCTTTCACATTGCGTTGAATCACCGCCTTCTCATCGGCAGTAAGCGCTTTTACTTTATCGAGATACAGTTGCGGAAATACCGATGAAGTAGTTTGCTCAATACAACCATACGGATACTGCAATAAATAACGCATGCGCTGCCCGAGGTTGATCGGTGGCAAACTGGAAACTTCTAACGTAGATAAATTCGTGCCCACAATACCAATGGGTGCAATGGAAGCACTCCACGTTTTTCCGGCATCCAGCACAACATCCTGCACTTGCGTGATGGGCGGGTTTGGATTACGCACTTCAATTTCAATTTCATCCGTGGCCGAATAATTTCCTGACGTAGCAGTAACTTTTACTTTGGCAATTCCCGTTTCTGATTTTACAAGCAAACCAAAATCGAGGGTAAGATCAGAATCATTGCCCATTGAAACGGTGCGCGAGCTTTCATCGGGTAAACCGATCGGGCCGCTTACTTTAATCTCAACCTTTACATTCTTAATACTTTTCTCGCTGGTGAAGAGTGTAACCGGTAACTTCACCGTTTCCTCAGGCCCCAGCACACGAGGCAACGTTGCCAGCACCATCAACGGCTTGCGCACCGGGGTTACCTGCTCTGTTTTTCCATACGCGCCTTCATAGCCTGCCACCAGCATTGTCTTAACCGAGCCAATGTATTGCGGCATAATGAACCGATGTTCTTTACTTCCACCCTCTAAGGTGATCGGTCCAAAATACATTACCACCGGTTTAAAGCGATTGGCTTTAGCATCATCTTCCTTCGCGGCCAACTCACCATCACCACCTAATGCAAGCAAGCGTTCTATACGGCCGCCAAACGAACCCATCACCTGATCATAAATGTCCCAGGTTTTTACGCCCAATGCTTCGCGTGCATAAAACCGATTCCATGCATCGGGTGTTTTAAAGCGTGTGAGGTCAAGCAAGCCTTCATCGACCATCGCCAATGTATATGTCATCTTGCGTTTCGATTGCTCGGAAACTTTGATCACTACTTCCTTACCGGGTTCCAGCACATCAGGCATTGTGATTACCGGATTTAGATGCGTGCCCG
>CAZNRJ010000453.1:0-3153 GCA_964574945.1 uncultured Ohtaekwangia sp.
GGCCGTGCGCATAGCCATGCCATACCCTTCTTCTTCGGAAATTTTTACACGCAGTTGCCGCGCACTCTTCTTCGACATAATCTTTTTGCCTTTATACGTTCCATCATTCATGTGCATCATCATGTACTTTGCCAGATCGACAGCGCCAATCTTCATTCCGCCCGTTGGTGAAAAGATAGGCGTGCTATAGCCCATTGCATAGTTGCTGATCTGTTCCGCGCGTGATGCATAAGCTTGTGAAGAAGCTATGAATTGTTTACTCGCGGAGTCGTAATTATATAACGTAGCGAACCGGCTGGCGTCCAGTGAATCCACATTATAACCGCCATATAATCCTAACGGATCAAGAATATGATGACGGATGCGCATATCAAAGCGTTCCTGAGTTTGCCGTTCAATCACCGCCCCGATCATGTTATAATTGAGATTGCAATACTGGTACTTTGTTCCGGGTGCATAGTTATTATAGCACTTCGCCCACTCCGGGTTTTTATCGGGATTGATCACATCCAGGTTGAAGTATCCGTTGCTGTCGCTGATACTTGAGGTGTGCGACATAACCATCTTCAGGGTGATCACCGTGTTGGGAAAATTGGGGTTCCTGATTTTAAAACCAACCAACTTACTAAAGTCATCATCCAACCGGAGCTTTTTTGCCTCAATCAGTTGCATGATGGTAACAGCGGAAAAAGATTTGGAGATGGAAGCAATCCTGAAAATACTTTTGTCGTTCAGTGGAATTTGCTTTTCCACATCCTGCATGCCAAAGTGATGCTGATACACAATTTCATTTTGCTTAACAGCCACAACAGAAAGCCCTACTACCTGTAGTTGGTTGATCAGCGTTTCAAATTCACTTTCCACTTTTTGATTTTGAGCGAAGCTGACAAATGGAAAATAGGTAATGAAGAGGGCGAGGGTAAAAAATCGCATAGGTGAACAATAGGTTTGATGCTCAATATACAACCTAATTTAAAATTCAGAATTAAATCTGTCAGGCCTTCCGACCTGACAGCGCTAAAAGTAAGTGCGTGCAAGCTCACCAACAACGATCTCCTGACTAACCTGTTATCCCTACTTCATCTTGTTTGTTGGTCAAAAAGACACAACAAAGGCCGAAGGCGTGCGAACACAAACAACGGTTAAGAGAGATGAAAATGTTTCGTGGGGACACGAACCACGGGTTTTGGCTAAAAATCTTCGTGTAATTCAGACCCAATTTTTTAGTGAGATCATTTAACTTTGTTACTCACCTAATCGTAGCAATATGAAATCATTTTTCATTTCAGTAGCTCTTATTTTGTTTTTCACGTCTGAAGTAAGTGCGCAGGGTACACTGGCCGATTACAAACGGGCCGAAACAGCCGACACGGCATATGTAAATAAAGAATACAATAAGCTCATCGAATGGTCATGGCTGGAAAATGAAAACAGATTTTGGTACAATAAAGCTGTGAAGGGAGGAAAAGAATTTGTGCTTGTTGACGCTCTAAAGAAATCAAAACAAAAGGCATTCGATCATCATCAGTTGGCCAAAATATTAAGTGACAAAACAAAGAAGACAATCAATGCTGCGAATCTTCCCTTTGATCGCATCACATTTCGTGACAAAGGCAAAGCCATTGAATTTACTTTCGACAGTACAAAATGGCAATTCAATCTCGCTACTTCCGAATTGAAAATAGTGGAGCGATTGAAGAAGCAACCCTTTCGTTATTGGGGAGGGCAACAAGATGAGAAAAGCGGGAAGGCCACTGTATCACCGGATAGTGCCTGGCTTGCCTTCATTAAAGATTCGAACGTGTATATCCGCGATCGCAAAACCAAAAAAGAATTTCAGTTGAGCGTGGATGGAACCGAAGGTGAATTCTACTCCACGTTTATGAGATGGTCGCCCGACAGTAAAAAGCTGATGGCGTATAAAGTCCGTCCCGGTGAGAATCACACCATTTACTTTGTGGAATCATCACCCATTGATCAGCTTCAGCCTAAGCTCCAGTCACGGGATTATTTAAAACCCGGTGATGCATTGCCTATTCGTATGCCGCAATTGTTTCTGATCGATGAGAAGAAACACGTGAAGATCGATCACGAATCGTTCGCGCATCAATTCCGTCTTTCTGATTTCGAATGGAGAAAGGACAGTCGCTCGTTTACGTTTGAATACAATGAACGCGGACATCAGCGTTACAAAGTAATCGAAGTGAAGGCGCCTTCCGGTGAAATCAATACCTTGATTGATGAACAATGTAAAACATTTTTTGATTATGCTGGCAAATCGTTTCGTTACGATGTCGCTGACGGGAAAGAAATCGTCTGGATGTCAGAACGCGATGGATGGAATCACGTGTACTTATATGATGGAACCACAAGTAAAGTAAAAAATCAGATCACCAAAGGTGAATGGGTGGTGCGTGATGTGGAATTTGTGGATGAGAAAGCTCATCAGCTTGTCTTCGCTGCCAGCGGAATGGACGAAGGCATTGATCCTTATCTGATCAGTTATTTTAAAATCAACTTCGATGGCACCGGATTGACCCGTTTGACAGGGAAAGGATTGCAGCATCGCGCCATATTCTCTCCCGATCATTCTTACTTTATTGATATGGCTGATCGTATGGACTTTCCAACAGTCACTACGTTGCGCAAAGCAGATGGAACGGAAGTAATGACATTAGAGAAACTGGACATCACTGACTTGTTAGCGGCCGGTTGGCATATGCCCGAAGTATTCAAGGCAAAAGGTCGTGATGGCACGACAGACATCTGGGGTTACATTATCAAACCCTCCAATTTCGATGCTTCCAAAAAATATCCGGTGATTGAATACATCTATGCAGGTCCGCACAGCTCACATGTCCCGAAAACATTCAATGTAGCCTGGCGCAATTGGCATCCGTTGGCAGAGTTGGGATTCATCGTTGTTCAGATGGATGGCATGGGCACTTCCAATCGCTCCAAGGCATTTCACGATGTGTGCTGGAAGAACATTAAAGATGCAGGATTCCCTGATCGGATACTTTGGATCACGGAAGCAGCAAAGACGAGATCGTACATGGACATCAACCGCATGGGCATTTTTGGAAATTCTGCCGGTGGACAAAATTCGTTGGGAGGCTTATTGCATCATCCGGAATTTTATAAAGTGGCCGT
>CAZNRJ010000454.1:0-3151 GCA_964574945.1 uncultured Ohtaekwangia sp.
GCCGGCCTTTAAGAGCCGTAGGCTTAAACAACGACTTACCCATTAGCATCCGCACACATTCCTGAATACCTTCTGTAATACTTGGGTGCGGGTGTACACATTCTGCCAGTTCTTCAATTCCTTTATCCATCGAAATAAGAACCGCCACAGCCTGTATCGCACTGCTTGCGTGATTGCCCACCACCTTCATACCCAAAATCTTCATTTGGTCATCGTTGGTAACCAACAATTTAATAAATCCCTGGGTATTTCGTTTGGCTATTGCCCTGGAAATCGTACTATACTCAAGGGTTACCACTTTATAGTCAATCGCTTGTTCCTTTGCCTGGGTTTCATTCATCCCCACCCCCGCCACCTCCGGGCTTAAAAACATAATTGTGCTTATGTTTTCATACACCAGTTTACGATCAGGTTTACTAAAAATTCTTTCCACGGCATACCGGCCTTCCAACTCGCCTACGTTTACCAATGAAATATCGGCTGTTAAATCGCCCACCGCATAAATATTAGTTACGTTAGTCTGAGTATCATTGTTATCAATGCCCCTGTTTGTAATATTGATGCCCACCTCATCGCTAACAAGGCCGTCAATGTTTGCAATCCTGCCTACAGAAACCAACGCTTTATCCACATTAAAAGTCTGCTTGCTGCCATCGGTATATTCTAATTCATACTCAACCCGGCCATTGATAATTTTCATGCTTATTAAGCGTGAGTTTCTATGAATTAAAACTCCGTTGTTCTCCATGTTGCGTTCAACAATCTTCACTACATCTTCATCTTCAAAGGGAAGTATCCTGTCTCCTTTATCAATCAAATGAACCTTAGTCCTTCCAAATCCGCTAAATATGGTAGCGTATTCGCAACCAATTACCCCCGCCCCTACTATCACCATGCTCTCAGGGAAATCATCCAGGTCTTCAATGCCTTCGCTGGTCAGCACAATTTTTTCATCGATGGGAAGTTCCGGCAAATGCCGTGGGCTGCTGCCCGTAGCCAGAATAATATTTTCGGCATAAACAATTTCCTTATTTCCGATAGTTGAAATTTCCACTTCATGCCTGCTAAGAACTTTTGCGCTGCCTTTTCTAAACGTCAACAGGTTTGTGTAGGCAGATGAATTCAGTTGCCGCAGATGTTCTTCCAAAAGATTTTTCCGTTCCTCAACTGCCTTTCTGACTTCACTTTGAATTTCTTTAAAACTAATGGAAGGTTCCTGGATATTATATCGTTTCAGATTTTTACGAAAGGCCGATGCCTCGCGGGAAAGTTCCCACCATGTTTTTGAGGATAAAGCGCCATTGGTTACTCCAGCGCCCCCTAACTGATTTCTCTCAATCAACAAAGTTCTCTTTCTAAAATCAATCGCCCGCATGGCTGCTGCATAGCCAGACGGACCCGCACCAATAATTACCAGGTCAAATTTCTCCATAAACGATTAAAGCCATAAAACTGCTGTACAAGGTACAATTTCCCGTTAAGGAATCAATGTAAAAATTGCCACGAATGCGCGAATGTTCTTGAAATAAGAATTGAAACAAATAAGCTAACCTGAAAGGCAACATTGAAGAAGGGATTTTGCGGGTTAACGAAAGATTCATAACCAAAATCCTTTAATTTTAAGCGCCTGATTATGGCTTACATCCGCAGGACTTTATGATTGAACAATTAATAGAATGGGATAAAGAACTGCTGATTTTTATGAACAGTTTTCACACCCCGTGGCTCGACCCGGCTATGCTGCTTATAACCAAAACTTTCTTTTGGTTGCCCCTTTATGCCTTTTTGATTTATCTCATGTTTAGAAATTTCAAGAAGGAGGCCTGGTTTATATTGATTGGAGCGGGCATTACTATCTTATTCTGCGATCAGGTTACCTCAACTTTTATGAAGCCTTTCTTTGCACGCTTGCGGCCATCACAAGATCCTTCCATGGTTGGACTACTCCATCATGTTGATAATTATAAAGGTGGCTTGTACGGCTTTGCCTCGGGGCACGCTGCCAATACATTTGGGGTTGCTTTATTCGTTTGGTTAACGTTGAAACCAATTTATAAATGGATGTGGGTGATCTTCATTTGGGCCACTTTAATGACGTATACGCGTATCTACCTGGGCGTGCATTATCCCGGTGATATTATTGTTGGAGCAACAATTGGTCTTGGGTGTGGACTAATTGGATATAAGGCATCGGCATACCTTAGGAAACGGCTGAAGCATAAAAGCAATCCTTCAGTTTCTTAACAACCGCTTTACATACTTGCCTATTATATCAAACTCAAGATTGACTGAATCACCCACTTTAATGGACTGAAAATTGGTGTTCTGATACGTATATGGAATAACGGCAACCGTAAAGCCATTGTCTTTGCTATTGAAACAGGTGAGACTTACTCCGTTAACAGATATCGATCCTTTTTCTACCGTTACATTCCCCAACGCAGCATCATACTCAAACCCGTACAGCCAACTTCCCTGCTCATCTTTTACAGAAACACAAATACCAACCTGATCGACATGACCCTGCACAACATGGCCATCAAACCGGCCATTGGCAATCATGCAACGCTCAAGGTTAACAATATGCCCTGCTTCTAATGTATCAAGGGTCGATTTTTTCAACGTCTCGTCAATAGCAGTAACCCAGTGTAAATTTCCTTTCACCTGTGTTACTGTAAGGCATACTCCATTATGCGAAACACTTTGATCCACTTTTAATTCGCCTCCAATTTTGCTTTCAATGCAAAAAGTTTTGTTGGAGCGATCTTGCGCTACCTTCTTTACAATACCTAATGTTTCGATTATGCCTGTAAACATGATTTAAGAATGTATGCAAAAATAGTAAAAGCAAAACCGATACCTAATCAACAATATGAATCCAGCCCTTATAATTCTTATGCTTGCTCTTCGAATCAAGAACATCAAAAGTAACATCAGCAGAGTAATAATAAACTCCTCCAGGCATGCTGACTCCTTGTTCATCTTTCCCGTCCCATAGCAGGGTTCCCTCGGTTTGCTTCATTGCAACTTTTTGACCCCATCTGTTAAAAACAGAAAAAGATATTTGGTCAATAAATCTTGAGCATTTCTGATCTGAATTATACATAGTAAAATTCTCATTAAATTCATCTCCGTTTGGTGTGAAAACATT
>CAZNRJ010000455.1:0-3150 GCA_964574945.1 uncultured Ohtaekwangia sp.
TAAGCTGGCCGTGTGAACCAATTCTATCAGGGATGCGCCTCTAAAAGTAGATTCATTTATTGTTCCCGTTGCCCCTGCACTTAGAAACACAAACAAAGGACGCATTTGTTTTCCTTTGCGTTTTACAATGTAAGTCATGATTTTGTCGAGAAGAAGGACACGGGTTTTCATGGAAGCCCTGAACTTTTGTTCAAACTCCTCCATCTGCTGCGCCACAGGCACTTTAATGCTATCCAGGTCCCGAATCATGAATTGCAATAATAAGCAATCACCTCAACACTAAATATGAAATTGGGAAGGATAAATTGGGATTAAAATTAACCACGATTGACTTAAGGCTGTCAACTAATTGATTATTTTCGAAGCTATGAACTGGATTGACAAACAATGGGGGCAGATAATCTTTGTGGTTTCTGTTTTGGCAGTGGCCTTTGTTGTGTCTCGCATTTTAAGATCGCTCATCGGCAGGTTTATCAGGGGTGCAGCGCACAAGCTTAAGGTTGACCCTACCCGTTACAAATTTTTTAAAAATGCCGTAGACTTCATCATCTTCCTGGTTGCCGCTATTATTATTTTCAGATCAATTCCGGCATTTCGCACTGTGGGCACCACGTTGCTAACAGGTGCAGGAGTGCTTGCAGCTATTGTTGGTTTCGCATCCCAATCAGCCTTCTCGAATATTATTAGCGGTCTTTTCCTTGTAATCTTTAAACCCTTTCGCGTTGGCGATCGGGTAAAGATTGGCCAGCTCTACATAGGCACTGTAGAGGACATCACATTACGCCACACCATCATCAGAGATTTTGAAAACAAACGCGTTGTAATTCCCAATAGTGTAATCAGTAACGAAACTATTATTAACTCAACACTCACAGACGAAAAAATTTGTGTATTTATAGAAGTGCCCATAGCATTTAATGCCCCTGTTGATAAAGCAATGGAGATCATCCGGCAGGCTTGTTTAAACCACCGCCTTTGTATTGATAACCGATCGCCCGAGGAACTAACCGAAGGTGCACCCGTAGTGCGTGTTAAGGTTATCTCTTTTTCAGAGTCCGGCATACAGCTTCGCGGCTATGTTTGGGCCGACAATCCAGCTCACGCGTTTGAACTAAGGTGCGATGTCCTGGTTTCTATTCAACAGCAATTCGTTAAGGAGAATATCGAGTTTGGATATCCCGGCCGGATGCTGATTAACCGCTAACGCTCATGAAGAATTCAAAAGCAAAAAGAAAAGCAGCCCTCAAGCACTTAAACGAGCAGTTGACTGAACGCCCGCATGAACCTCATATCGGGCCTTCGGGTGAAAAGGTCATTCTTGAGTTAATTTCCTATGATGATAAATCATTTGTGGCCCATGAAAATTTGCCTGTTGATGAACTTCTTAAGCAATGTAACCTGGATTTGATCAATTGGATAAATGTAGATGGCCTGACAGATGGAGAGTTGATCAAAAAAATTGCCAGGAAATTTGATCTCCACTACCTGCTTATCGAAGATATTTTAAACACAGATCACCAACCTAAAACGGATGAATACGAGCAGCATCTCTTCATTACACTAAAGATGCTATACCGGATTGAAGAACAAAATATAGATTACGAACACATCAGTTTTGTGCTGGGTAAAAATTACCTGCTTTCCTTTCAGGAGAAAGAAGGTGATATTTTTGAGAACCTGAGGTCGCGCCTTAAGCTGGACACTCACATCATACGCAAGCGGGGCGCTGATTACCTGCTCTACCGGATCATTGACACGATTGTAGACAGTTACTATTCAGTGCTTGAAAACATCGGGCGTAAAGTAGAGGATATCGAAGAAAGTATTTCGAACAATCCTTCCGTTGAAGACTTTCAAAACATTCAAAAATTACGGAAAGAGTTTATTTATTTGCGTAAAATGGTTTATCCTTTGCGGGAAGCATTAAACAAAGTTATAAAGAACGAAAATGAGTTTATTGAAGACAGGAATATAAAATACTTTTCTGATGTGTATGATCATGTGATTCACTTAATCGACTCATTAGATACCTACAAAGACCTTACTTCAACCTTGATGGACTTATACATGAACACCATCAACTACAAGATGAACGAGGTAATGAAATTACTGACCGTAATCACCACCATCTTTATCCCGCTTTCCTTTATCGCCAGTATTTATGGAATGAATTTTTCAAACATGCCTGAGATAAATACCACATGGGGCTACTATGGCGTGTTAGGATTAATGGGAGTTATCTTTCTGTTTATGAT
The DNA here is from genome assembly GCA_964574945.1 of uncultured Ohtaekwangia sp. GTDB lineage: Bacteria > Bacteroidota > Bacteroidia > Cytophagales > Cyclobacteriaceae > ELB16-189. The sequence goes on from CAZNRJ010000455.1 coordinate 2,256, forward strand.
AGGCTACTTCAAATACAAAAAGTGGTTTTAGGGCCGGGCTTAATCCACAGCAGTTTCATCCATCAATTTAACCTCAACTGATTCCGGCAAGGTTTGATTAATCTTAAGGATTTTAATCCGGTAATTGAAAAGCTCAAATACATCCCCTTCTTTTAAAGACGGTTTTTCGAACGTCAGTAACCCGGCCAGTGTTTCGTATTCCTCCGCTTCCGGAAAAGGAACATCCAGTAACTTATTTATATCATGTAACGAAGACTGCGCAGCAATCTGGTAGGTCTGTTTATCTGTGGAAACAACAATCTGTTGTTCATGATCGTGCTCATCCTGAATTTCCCCTACTAACTCTTCCAGGATATCTTCAAGCGTTACCAACCCTATAATACCGCCAAACTCACTTACAACAAATGCCATCTGTGCCTTAGTGCGCTGAAAGTCCCGCAGCAACACATCAATGGGTTTCGTCTCCGGTATAAACTGAACGGCACGCATAATATCCCGCAAGCCTTTATTTTCTTTTTGAATGAAAGCCGATATAATATCCTTGGCATGAACCACCCCCACTATTTCATCTTTCGATTGCTCGTAAATGGGATAGCGCGAATACCCTTCTTTCAGCACAATGTTCATAGCTTCCTCCATGGTGGTTTCGGCCTTCATCATGCTCATTTTAACACGAGGCACCATTACTTGTCTTGCTACGCGGTTATCAAAATCAAATACATTTTGAATCAACTCACGCTCGCTCATTTCAATGGCTCCCCCTTCTTCACTTTCGGCAATAATAAGTTTCAGCTCTTCTTCTGAGTGGATTTCAATTTCACTCATTGGTTTTATGCCAAATATTTTCAAAATCAGGTTTGCAAACCCGTTTAGCAACCAAATAAACGGCCTACAG
>CAZNRJ010000456.1:0-2198 GCA_964574945.1 uncultured Ohtaekwangia sp.
AATGCAAATGCAGGATATTCATTTTATAATAGCTGATCAAATCAATGTAGCGTTTCACATCTTCTACGCTAAAGAAATGACGAGCCACATCTAACATCGATCCGCGCCAGGCATAAGCAGGATAATCTACAATAGTTCCTGTTGGAATTCCGTAACTATCAGCTGATGAGTTTGATTTAACGTTTGGAATCAGTTGTATGATAGTTTGAACGCCCATAAAAAGTCCGGCAGGCTGATTTGCTTTTACCGTAATCAATTCCTCTGTGATTTCAAGTTCATAGCCTTCGGTTCCTGTTTTTGGATCTGCATTTTCCAACACTAAATAGATATTGCCTTTCCCGGGTGTACTTGACGTTGATTCTGTTTCAAAGCTGAGACCTGTAGTTTTATTTAATTCCCTGGACAGATAATTTCCAATACCAACCAGTTCGCTACCTCCGCTTATCAAAATCTTTGCATTAGAAGTCAATGAAAACTTTTTACCTGTTGCAACTACTGATACGGGTTTTGGAATAATTCCCTGGGCAGCCAAGTCAGTTTGAGTTTCCGATTGTTTACAGGATTGGAGAATAAACAATGACGAAGCTGCAATGAATAAAGCTTTGAATAAATATACTTTCATAGGTAGACAAGAATTTATTAATAAGTGAAATCAAAGTTAAAGATGAAATCGTATGAGACGCAGAGATTACTAAATTTTAATTCTACTTCTGGCAAAAGTCCTCTGTGCCTCAGTGGTTAATCAAATTTTTCATTTCCTCAACTCAATCAACCAATCCCACGGATAAGGATCATTGAGCCATTTTGGCGGGGACGCAATCTCTGTTTCCCAGTCATACTCCAGCTTATCGATAGCCGTAACTGTAAATCCCGCATCCCTGAAAATTACTTTAATCTCCGGTTCCGAGTAATGCTTGGTAGGCACACCATCAATATAAATAAGTCCTTGAATTAAGTCCCGTTTGTTTGCTTTAAAATAATTAAACTCGCTCTTCGGAATATTTTGAGGCCTGGTGCCCTCCTTTTTATATACATCCATCATTCGCAACGCAGAAAACATTGCTGAGTCGAGCGAGGGCAGCACAATCAATGCGGTTCCACCGGGTTTCAGGGATCGATACACATTATCAATCATTTGATAATTCTTCTCAAAAACCGGAAACATGATCACGTTACAACAGAAAGCAAAATCAGCTTTCGGCAAAACGAGTTTCTTCTTTGTTAAATCAGCCTGCTTTAAGGTAACATTGTTGAACCCGCGTTGCTCCGCCTGCTTCAATAATCCTTTTGAAATATCAAATGCAAGAATTTCTTTAAAGAGCGGGGCGATAAAAGGGAAGGATTTCCCGTTGCCACAACCAAAGTCAATAGCTGTCTTGTTTAAATCTCCGTGCTTCTTAAAGTATTTTGGGAGCCGCTTAAATTTATCACTCCGGAACACATCAAAAATTTCATCATTGTAACTGGGCGCAATTTTATTCCAGTGATCTTTTTCGTTCATCATGCCGCATCGTATTCTTGTGTCAACGTTTTTATTATCTCAGCCATTGGCCGGATGCTGTGCACGTGTTCGATGGCCGGTCCCGCACACCACACTGTTTTATAAGTAGCTCCAAAGGCAGCATTCTCCACTTGTTTCATTCCGCGGTAAGCGATAATCATCTTGGCATACTTCTTCAAGGTTTTATTGTTGTTGAGAATGCGCTCCAGCCAATTTGCTTTTGTACCCAATTGCTGAACATACGGTGTATTGATCACGGTAAGTGCCGAGCCCGATAACTTGGTAGTCATCACAATATCCTTCTCGCCATATTCAATCATGGCTTGTTTATACTCTGGCGAAATATCCGCTTCCTCACAAGCGATAAAAATTGTGCCTATCGATGCCCCTGCCGCTCCCCAACTCATTGCCTCTTTTAAATCTTTTCCATGGGCAATTCCTCCGGCTGAGATTACCGGTATGCTGCAATTCTCTTTCAGGAGTGTAACCAATTCTTTAGGTGAAAGTTTCCCGGCATGACCACCTGCCCGATTGTTTACGGCAATCACGGCATCCGCACCCTGGCTCTCTACTTTCTTTGCATAGCCTAAATCCACCACATCGCAAAAGACTTTAATCCCTAAAGGCTTACACTTTTCAATCACTTCAAACGGATTGCCCAGGGAGGTAATAATGAACCCAACTTTTAATTCAAGAA
>CAZNRJ010000456.1:2208-3146 GCA_964574945.1 uncultured Ohtaekwangia sp.
TTTACGATCAGGTTAACCCCAAACGGTTTATCTGTAAAAGATTTTATCCCGGCTATTGCCGCCCGTAGTTCCGCATCGGTGCGATAATTCAAAGCGGGGAAAGCAGCGGTTACCCCATTGGCCAGCGCGGCCTTAATCATTTTTGTATTGGAGATCAAAAACATGGGTGCAACAATTACAGGGTAATCGATGCCAAGGAGTTTATCTAATGTTACACTCATTGAGGTAGCTTCTAAATTTCAGGAAGATTGAAAAAATTGAGCTAAGATAAAAGGAGATTTGAGTTTACTTACGAGCGTTCATTGTTTGAAGGAATTATTTAAAATAGTTGTGCCGTGATATTTGGAAAAGTACATTCGTGCCAACTAACCAAACCCCGATCTGTAACGCATGCAGAATCACTCTATTCAATCTGTTATTGTCGCTACGGGCAGTCACATTCCTGGAATAAAAATCAACAACTCCCATTTCCTTAATCACACCTTTTTCGAAAAGGATGGTGCAGCCATAAATAAAAGCATTGGCACTGTTGTCGATAAATTTAAATCCATAACGGGCATTGAAAACCGGTGTTATGCACTCCCCGATCAAACCGCATCAGACCTTGGCCACCTGGCCGCTTTGCAGGCATTTGAAAGCTCAGGCATCGACAAAGAAACCATTGACTATTTAATTGTAGCACACAACTTTGGAGATGTTGCCAATGACAGTAACCGGGTTGATATGGTGCCTTCATTGGCATCGCGGATAAAATATTTGTTGCAAATAAAAAATCCTGATTGCGTTGCATACGATCTTCCTTTTGGATGCCCGGGCTGGCTGGAAGGAGTTATACAAGCAAATTATTTTATAAAGTCGGGTGATGTAAAGCGTTGCTTAGTCATTGGCGCTGAAACATTGTCGCGTATCATTGACCCGCACGACCGCGACTCCATGAT
>CAZNRJ010000457.1:0-613 GCA_964574945.1 uncultured Ohtaekwangia sp.
ATAACCTGCTAACATTAACAGCGACAAGCGCTGCCATCAGGATAAGGGCCATGCAGTTTGATAAGATGATGCCCCTTTTTTCCTGGTACTCGTCAGACGCTGATACCCCGGTTCTGATGAAGCTTTGAAACGCACTCATACGTATTGGGTTAGGTTGAAATTAAATTTACTAAAATTATTTCAGCGTGTGGCTGCGGGCTGAATTATAAAAAACCGTTAGGGGATGCAATGCTGGTAACAAAGAAGAAAAATGAACTAAAGTCCTGTAGGGACAACATGTAAAAATTTTAACAAATATTACCTTAAGTTAACGACTATGGTGCGACACAAACCAGGGTATAGGATTTTTTGGGTAAAGTCAGCTCATAATTTGAAGATTCATTATCATAAAAAAACCCGATCCATTGGTCGGGTTTCTTGTAGAGAAAGTTTTAAAAATTTATAACTCTTTTGTGTACTTACCAGATTTAGGTTGTAAGTCGCCAGTTATTATCCTTATTAAATCTATTAGAGTCCAAATCCCGAACAATCCGAGTGTTAAAAGTTGAACAACACCTTGCCAAGTATAGCCTAAATAAAACCTGTGAACCCCTATCAGACCAAGAAATATAAC
>CAZNRJ010000457.1:623-3146 GCA_964574945.1 uncultured Ohtaekwangia sp.
ACTAATAAAAGAGCTGTTACCTGACTTTTACCACCAGCACCATCTGCCTTCTTTGCTGCTATAGAATCGACTTTGAATTTTTTAACTTCTGATTTAAGAATTTTCTTTGCTTCCTTTATTTCAGCTTTTGATGGTTTTTTACCTATCGTTGATTTTGCTTCATTAGAAGCAACTATTGAACTTCCAATAGAACTATTTTCCTTCGGAAGAACATTTTTTTCAGTTGATGCATAAACTATAGGAATTTCATTTGATTCTGCCTCGATATTAATTTCTTCTTGAGTTTTTGTGATTGATTCACTTACGTTTGATTTGTTATCACTTAGCGAATTGTAACGATCATAATTCTGAAAACTTGCCGTGTACTTTGGAGAGCAAGAAATAAAGAATATCAAGCCGACTAATAGAATGGTTAAATTTTTCATAAAATAGGTTAGGTTAGGGGTAAATATTGTGGTCATGAAATTAATAAATCTGAATTGATTATCGGTAAGTTCATTAAGTATTATTTTGACCTTACATACCTTATTTGGAGCCCTTGGACTCCGCGGTTAACTTTGCGGCCTCATGAAATTCAGCATTAGCGCTACCGATCCAAACTCAAAAGCCCGGGCCGGAAAAATAATTACTTCCCATGGTGAAATACCCACGCCCATCTTTATGCCGGTTGGCACAGCCGGGTCGGTAAAAGCCGTGCACCAGCGCGAGTTGCAGGAGGACATTGATGCAAAAATTATTTTGGGCAACACGTATCACCTTTATTTACGGCCCGGTTTGCCCCTGATCGAAAAAGCAGGCGGGCTTCATAAGTTTATCGGGTGGGAAAGGCCCCTGCTTACCGATAGTGGCGGCTACCAGGTGTACTCGCTGGGCGCCAACCGGAAGATCAACGAAGAAGGCGTAATCTTTAAATCACACATCGATGGTTCCAAACACACCTTCACGCCTGAAGGGGTAATGGACATTGAACGCACCATTGGTGCCGATATTATTATGGCGTTCGATGAATGTACTCCGTATCCCTGCGAGTATGGCTATGCTAAAAAATCCATGGACCTCACGCACCGCTGGCTTACGCGATGTGTGAACCGGGTAAACGGTACTGCCCCCAAATACGATTATGATCAAACGCTCTTCCCCATTGTGCAGGGAAGTGTTTACAAAGACTTACGGATTCAGTCAGCCGAATACATTGCCAACCAACAACAGGCCGGCAATGCGATTGGCGGATTATCGGTGGGTGAGCCCCACGAGATGATGTATGAAATGACGGACCTGGTTTGCTCTGTCCTGCCTCATGACAAGCCCCGCTACCTGATGGGTGTGGGCACACCCGAAAACATTTTGGAATGCATTGCCCTGGGCATTGATATGTTTGATTGTGTGATGCCCACGCGCAACGCACGCAACGGAATGCTCTTTACCACGCAAGGCATTATTAATATCCGCAATGAAAAATGGAAAGATGATCTTTCTCCTCTCGATGCAGAAGTGGGCGGGCACGTAAGCAGTTTCTATTCCAAAGCCTACCTTCGTCACTTGATTATCTCAAAGGAAATTTTAGGCGCGCAAATTGCTTCCATCCACAACCTTACCTTCTACCTTTGGCTGGTGCGCGAAGCGCGGTTAAAAATTGAAGAGGGTACTTTTGCATCCTGGAAGAACAGCATGGTAAAAACGGTTTCGCAACGATTATAATTTTCTTGAATGACCATTCTCGATCGATACATTATTAAGAAAATTCTTTCCACATTCTTTTATGTGGTCTTAATATTAGTGGCGATCATCACCGTGATTGATCTTACCGAAAAGATTGACAAGTTTGCCACCAACAATTTAAGTTTCGCGAAAGTACTCGGTTATTACGCAGACTTTATCCCCTGGATATCCGGACTGCTTGCCCCCATCACGGTTTTTATTGCCGTTGTATATGTAACCTCGCGCATGGCGGCCCACACCGAAATTATTGCCATTCTCAGCAGCGGGGTGAGCTTCAGAAGGTTGTTGGTTCCTTACTTTATTGCTGCTTCCATCATTGCGGGATTGAGCTTTTTCCTGAATGGTTGGGTGATCCCAAAATCAAACCAGGAGCGATTAGACTTTGAGATGCAATATTTCAAAAAGAATAATCAATATAGCCGCTCGAACATTCACATGCAGATAGAGCCCAATGTGTACCTGTTTATTCAAAACTTTAATAACCTGTCGAACACCGGGTATCAATTTTCATTGGAGCGATTTGATGAAAACAGGTTGGTGGACAAGCTCTCGGCAGAAAACATTCAATGGGATACCACAAAATCAAAATGGGTGTTGCGATACTGGAAACGAAAACAAGTAGACAGTATTTTTCATGTACGGCAAAACCCTGAAAAACTCGGCACCAATGGCGGAGCGATGGACACAACCCTATCCATTACACCCAAAGACTTTGAATCCAACGACCGTGGGTATGACGGTATGACTATTCATGAACTGAATGAGCACATCAAAAAAATGCGCTTCCGCGGATCAACCGGGGTG
>CAZNRJ010000458.1:0-3140 GCA_964574945.1 uncultured Ohtaekwangia sp.
TTGGTGAACCCGACAAACAGGTCATTCGCCAGCAGGCTGAAGATGAGCGGGTTCACCAAATTTGAATATGCCGGAAAAGCCTATCAACGCGACCGCGCTTTTACCTTCGAAGATCAACTCAACCAGATCACGGAAGGATTAATGGACAGACCCATTAAAGCGTATGCCGAGGTGGAGGCCCAGGGAATTACGCCCATGGTGATATTGGCGCCTACGGTAATCAATGATGGCCGTAAAGTTTACATTGCCTCAAAGTCCGTTTCATTTATGAATTCTGAAGAAGAAAATTTTAAAGATTACAACCAATTAAAAGTAAGCGGCATTGACTTTATGCGATTCTTTAAGGAACAAGACTCGGAAGACTTGCGGTTTCTTTCCGCTTTGCGGATGAGTGCAACATTTCCTTACATAACGCCCAATACAACGCTGCCTACCGATCCGCCCATTCAAATTATGGATGCGGGTATTTCGGATAACTTCGGTATGTCGGATGCCATCAGGTTCCTGTATGCTTTTCATGATTGGGTCGCTGATAATACTTCAGGCGTAATTTTTATTTCAATTCGTGATTCACCTAAGTTGGCAACCATCGCACCCAAAACAGGGCAAACGATTATTGATGATATCACCCAGCCCATCAGCAGTGTTTATAATAATTTTGAAAACTTTCAGGATATCAATAGTGATTTGCTGATTGGCCAGGCGCACTCATGGTTAAACTTGCCCATTGATCGTATTGACTTACAGTATCAATCTGAGAGCTATGTACCCATCTTACAAAAGATGGATAGCATTCGTCAGAATAGTACGCGGGCTTCACTAAGCTGGCGTCTTACTACCCGCGAAAAGGATGGCATTTTCAATGGCATTACTTCACATCGTAACAGACAGGAACTTAAAAAGCTTGTAAAGCTTTTGGAATAACTTCTGTTAACACAATCCGCGTCCCCATAAAGTCCATTGCGATGTATTTTGTTATAGGGTTGATTTGAATGTTTTTAAGACATAATTTAGTCTCTGTGAATAAGATAAAACTTAATGATATTTTAAATTTAACTGATTTAGAGAACGTAAAAGTTAGATTTAACCTAATGTTTGGTGGTGATTGGAATCCAATTGAAGTTTTTAAAAATAAAAATATTCAACGATTACTTGATGGACACTATTGGAATTATGAAAGCAAAAAATCATTCAAAGACGGGCAGATTACGATTGGCTTCATTAGAATCAAAGGTGATTTATGGTTATTGTTTCATATTGGAAGAATCACTAAGGACTTGAATGTATTTAAAGGAGTCGGTTATGAATATAAAATACTGACCGAATATGAGAAATACTTTGGGCGTTTGATTGTTAGGTATAAAAATCAATCGCAAACTATGATACGTCTTGCAAATTCAGTAATGGACGAATGTGAAATAGCTCAAATTTTACCAGACGTTTTTGATAATGATATTTTCCCAGGTTATGAGAGTGTGAACGTATCATGGGGTGAATTATCCAGAGTTATTGAAAAAAGTACATGGAAAACAGCTTTACAAAACCAAAAAGGAGTCTATCTAATTTCAGACATTTCTAACGGAAAAAAATACGTTGGCGCTGCATATGGAGAGAATATGATTTTGGGACGTTGGCAATCTTATGTTAAAAATGGACATGGCGGAAATATTGGAATCAAGGTTTTTGATTTTGATTATATCAAGAAAAATTTCAGGTATTCTATTTTAGACATTTATAAATCGACAATTGACGACCAAATTATAATTGCAAGAGAGAGCTGGTGGAAAGAAGTTTTACAGAGCAGAAAATACGGCTATAATGAGAATTGATTAACGGTAAAAAACTTAGCAAAGCCTCATAAACCCCGCCACACACCAACATTAAGTAGTAAATGACTACTGTCTCCTTAACACCATTCCGCTTCTCACCCCGGTGTGTTTTCCCTGATCGATTACCACCTCACCATTCACCAGCACATAAGCAAATTCCTTTGAATTTCGGTACACTGGCAGATAACCCTTAAAATATTTACTACCTCATGAAATAAACGCGTGAAATTTGATCGGGATAAAAAAATGTGCGTGTTTTACTTACATCAATGGCTTCAATGGGCATACCAGTGCCTGTTGCTACTATGCTAAAAAAGACAAAACAAAAAATCATGCTCCTTTACCGACTGCTGAGGCGTGCCCTGGCAGACCCGGTAATAAACCATAGTCAGTTTGCAATCGTCAATATTCTCAGGGCTACATACAAGATTAGCAATACCCTCATCCCATTCATAACATTGCTGGCTGTTGCCCTTGTAGTTTATGATTTTGGTTTCCATTCATTTTATACGCATGAAGTTAATCTCTATCGAATCCTGGACCTCGTGCTATTTAGCTTCAAAGTCGTCTTTCTTATCCGGTTTATTTCAGAATGGGTAGAAGTTAAAAAATTAAAAGCGCACATTTATAATTTCTTGCTCGTTGTGCTGGTGTTCTACTTGCATAACATAGAACAAAAAATTGTTGATATTGATACTCATGCCAACTACGATCTGTTGGTCCAAAAACTAATCTTATATTCAGGAATACTTTTTTTAGTTCTTACTGAAACTTCGGGGCTCTTAAAATACCTTTACCGAAGACGGCAAAATACAGCCTTCATATTCATCGTTAGTTTTGCTGTAATAATTTTTGGTGGCGCATTATTGCTAATGGTTCCAAAAGCTACCATCGGGGGAATCACACCCGTTGACGCGTTCTTCACCTCGGCCAGTGCCGTATGTGTTACCGGGCTTACGGTTGTAAACATAGCCGCTCATTTTACGGATGTTGGAAAAATAATTATTCTCTTCCTTATACAGATTGGCGGCCTGGGTATTATGACCTTTACGGGATTGTTTGCTTACCTGGCAGCAGGCTCAGTTTCCTTTCATAACCAGGTTGCCCTGAAAAGTATGGTTAGCAGCAAACGAATAAGCAACGTAATGTCTATCGTGGTAAGGATTCTTTTCGTTACTCTTTTCTTTGAAGCAATTGGTGCCTTTTTCATTTTTGTTTGCATTGATGACGCCATCAGCGGATGCCGAACACTGAAACCGAACGTTACGACCTGGTGGTGATCGGCGCCGGCCTGGCCGGCCTGACCGCGGC
>CAZNRJ010000459.1:0-3139 GCA_964574945.1 uncultured Ohtaekwangia sp.
GGTAATCTCAGCGGCAGAAATAATGCGGGGCATATTCAGGTATGATTCTTTGCTGGGTGGCGCGCCAATGCATACGGCTTCATCGGCAAAGCGAACATGCAGACTTTCACGATCAGCAGTAGAATACACAGCAACCGTTTTAATATCCATCTCTTTGCAGGTGCGAATAATCCGCAAAGCGATTTCGCCCCGGTTTGCTATTAATATTTTCTTAAACATAAGGTTAATTCAAAATTTAAAATTCAAGATTAAGTTTGATTTATTTTGAACGTTGAATATTTGAATTGTTTTAGTCGGGTTCAACCACGAAAAGTACCTGATCGTATTCAACCGGAGTTGCATTTTCAATCATCACTTTTACAAGTGTGCCAGACACCTCGGCTTCTATTTCATTGAAGAGTTTCATCGCTTCAATAATGCAAACGGTTTGACCTTTTGTGATTTTATCTCCCACCGAAACGAATGGAGGCGAATCCGGATTCGCTGTTCTGTAGAAGGTACCAATCATGGGTGATTTAATTTCAATTGTTGTGGCAGAGGCAGTTGGTTTTTCTGTTTTTGCCGGGGCTGTAGCAACAACCTGGGGTTGTGATGCAGTTTGAACAGTCAGCGGGGCTGCCATTAGAGGTGCCGATGACTTGAGTACTTTTTGATCGGGTTCGCGTTTAACGCGAAGCTTTAATTCCTGTGTTTCAATATCCACTTCATTAAGACCCGAATGGGCAATAAAGTCGATGAGATCTCTGATTTCAGATGTTTTCATATCAGATTGTTTTGGTTCAGCCGATGAGGTTGTTTTTTTTGGAGTAATCTTTTTTGTTGCCATGATTATTCTTTAACACGTTCTACATATTCACCGGTATCGGTTTTTATTTTGATGTTGTCTCCGGTATTAACAAATAAAGGAACACGAATCTCTGCTCCTGTATCGATGGTTGCCGCTTTTAATGTGCGCGTAGCCGTATCGCCCTGCACACCCGGTTCAGTATACGTTACGTTCACAACAACATGTGCGGGTGGCTCTGCGGTAATGGGAGTTGTGCCGTTTTCAAATGCAATTAAAAGAGTAACTCCTTCTTTAATATATTTTACAGATTCGCCCAATAATACTTTATCGAGATACACTTGTTCGAAGGTTACATTATCCATGCACACAAGGCTTTCCCCATCTTCATAAAGATATTGGTATTCTTTGGTTTCAACGCGAAGTTGATCTACGGAATCTCCGGGACGAAAACGGTTTTCAACGATTTTCCCGGTTCTCACACTTCGCATTTTTACCTGGTAGAATGCGCGAAGGTTGCCTGGCGTGCGGTGTTGAAGTTCTTCCACCTGCACAACTTCGCCATTATACCGAATATAATTTCCTTTACTTAGATCAGAAACAGTTGCCATAAAAAAATTAAGACTTTAATTTACGAATGAAATAATTAATAACAATTTAATAGTGTTAGTGGTAATTTCTAATTGCTGTTGTACGCCCACTTTACATAAATGGAACCCCACGTAAATCCGCCCCCAAATGCAGCCATTAACAGGTTATCTCCCTTTTTAAGTTTCTTTTCAAAATCCCAAAGCAACAATGGAATTGTGCCTGCAGTTGTGTTGCCATAGCGTTCAATATTCATCAGTACTTTGTCCTCACTAATGCCAATACGGCTTGCGGTTGCATCAATGATGCGTTTATTTGCCTGATGAGGTACCAGCCAATCGATCGTTTCGGCAGTTAACTTATTGCGTTCTGCAATTTGAGCAGAAATATCGGCCATGTTGGTAACCGCAAACTTATAAACGGCAGAACCTTCCTGGTAAACATAATGACTGCGCGCATCAACGCTGTCGTGAGAGGCAGGCATGCGACTGCCACCTGCTTTCATGTGTAAGTATGCCTCACCGCCACCATCACTTTTCAACATGTAATCCATCACACCTACTTCTTCGGTAGTAGGTTCTAACAAAACACAGCCAGCGCCATCACCAAAAATAATACAAGTTGTACGATCGGTGTAATCTACAATGGCCGACATTTTATCACCTCCAATTACAACTACTTTTTTATAAATGCCAGCCTGAATAAAGCTTGAACCTGTTGCTAAAGCATAAAGAAATCCTGAACAGGCAGCTCCCATATCGTAGCTAAAGGCATTTGTAGCACCCACAGCCGTTGCAACAATATTTGCTGTGGCAGGAAATGTCATGTCGGGTGTAACCGTTGCAAAAATCAAAAGATCAATTTCTTTGGGATCGATTTTCGTTTTTGCCAGCATGTCTTTAACCGCTGCAATTCCCATTACACTCACGCCCTGGTTTTCTCCTTTCAAAATCCTTCTCTCCTTAATCCCGGTGCGTGAAGTTATCCACTCATCATTGGTCTCCACCATGGATTCCAATTCTTTGTTGGTTAAAATGTAATCAGGTACGTAACCCCCTACACCTGTGATTGCAGCTCTTATTTTACTCATATTGCTGTGGCGACTTTTAAGTTTGCTCGTGCTTTAAAAAAACAAATGCCCGATTGAGTTTTCAATCGGGCTTACTAAAATGTGCGTACTTCAACTGGTTTGCTTGCCTTTATGACAATCAAAATAAGGATTTATACTTTTTTGTTTTTGAGATATGAGCATGGGCGTATTAAGCCAGAACCTCTTTCTCCATTACCACATTGCCTTTGTAAAATAACTTTCCTTCATGCCAGAAAGCGCGGTGTGGCAAGTGGTTTTCACCCGTGGTAGGGCACACTGTAAATTGTTTTGCAGTAGCCTTATAATGAGTTCTTCTCTTATCTCTGCGGGTTTTCGAGGTCTTTCTTTTTGGATTTGGCATAACCTAAATTATTTATTTTAACTTTTTCAATTTTTCCCATCTCGGATCAGTGTCTTCCGGTTCAACTTCTTCTTCCACTGATGTACTATAAATCATTTTATACTCACTCTCGTCATCCTCATCTTCCGCCTGAAGGGAAGGATGTACTTTTTTTATTGGTATTGAAAGGGCAATGAATTCATACATAAACTGGCCGAGATCCAGGCTCACCTGGTCGCGGGGAATTATCATGATTTCATCACTGATTTCCTGGGCTTCCTCACCGTATTTGAACACCATCATCTTTTTCTCTTTGATTGCATAATCAAAGGGTTCC
>CAZNRJ010000460.1:0-3138 GCA_964574945.1 uncultured Ohtaekwangia sp.
GTAATAATAGTCGTCATACGAATCCCAATAACTTCCTTCTGCATCGTCTTCCTCCCATGATTCCTGTTCGATGGATGCCTGTGTGTTGGCCGTTCCTGAATCTTCACCGCCTTCGCATACATAGGCGAGGTACGCTTTCTTAAAACTGAGGCGCACCTGGTAAATGGCACCGGGTTCGGTATTGATTAAGGTGGAGAGATCAAGTGTGAAGCGATTCCATTTTCCCAAATCGGTTACACCCGATTTTTCCAGGGAAATAGTTTTCTTCAACACAGGCTTGCCTACACGCCTCATTTCCTGGTTGCCATCATAATTGTTCACCTGTAGAAATTGCAGCACATTGCTTTCATAGACTTTGATAATTTGCACATCAACCGATTTCAGGTTCACGGCTTCAAAGGGCATTACCAATCCCTCGCTGGATGGCAGCACATTTCCTTTACCGGTAAACCGAACCGCGGGAAGCACTTGCTCAAACGCTACATCATAGGTAGTTGCCTGGGCCATCTTATAATTCAAAATATTTTTTACCCCGGCTTCAATGGAAATAGTTCTCGAACCCGTTTGCCGAACCGGTGGATACACGCGAATCTCATTGTCTTTGATTTCAAAATCGAGGCTCTTCAAATCAGTGATACGAATCAAGCCTTCCAAGTTTTGAGTTTCGTTTAACGGATCGGAAAATTGAACGACCACAAACTGACTGGTGCCTTGCTCTACGCGCACATTGGTAACTTTAAAATCGCCCAACGCAGGAATCTCTACTTCGCGATCAACTGCCTGGTTCACTCCCAACGCAGCTCCTGAAAAAGCTAACTTCACAACACTCGCATTCTCTTTGCGGGCAACATCTTCTATCGAGAACGCATGTTGTTTTCCTTCTGACGTATGAACCCAATTCACTTTTAACAGATTTCCTTCCTGTTGGGCAGCCAATACTTTTTCGATGGCAACGCCTTCTGCAAAGTCAGCGGTATATAAAACCCCTTCAATCTTCTGGCGCTTTAAATCAGTTTTTACATAGGGCTTGATGTTATCAACCCTTACTTCAAAATTCTGCGGAATAACCTGAACGGTATACTCAAACGTACTAAGTGCTTTGGGCACGTCAATCAACCGCGACAATTGAAAATTAACTTCATAAATCTGACCCGATACTAAACGGGTTGCCGGTTTAAACTCAACGGTGCGCCTGTCTAACCAAATGGTTTCACCTTTCAATGCCGGGCTAAAATCAAAAAGTTTTGCCGTGGTGGGCGCTCCAACCGCCAGGCTATCCACCACATCCTGCGAAAGCGCAATGCGGATAGACGAACCCGAACTGATGACCCCTGCCGTGTAGGATGAAATGTATTCGCCAAAAGCGGGATTAATGGCTGAATTGAAGCTTGATTTAGCGCCCTTGCCGGGAATAAAATAGAAAATTGCGACTGCTGCAATGCCAACTGCCAGCACACCAAAGAGTATTTTTTTCATGCGATCAGGTTCAAGTTAGAAGTAACTAAAGATCGCAAAATGAACAGAAAAATTGTGAATTGAGGTGTTAATATTTTAAGGTTAAAAAGGAAGGATGAAAGTGAAATTGAGATAGGAGAAATATCTACAATTGTTGATATTTAAATGTTGTGAGCTATTTTAAGATGAACAACTCCCACTAAAAACAATGACAATTAAACAGAAGACAGTGGTACTGGTTATGATTCCAGTAGTTCTCATTGGAGTATTGGCTGTTATTGGACTAAATCCCGAGTATGAAAAAGTGCTGGAGCACAAGGGTCATAGGATTGAGTACGCACAATACCTACGAGGAGAGAAATTCCTATACGTGGGACACTACGTGACTAATGAGAAGTTAGTTGATCAAGCGTACATGAAACTTGCAAACAGACTCCTGGACGACTATCTCCGGAACAAAGATTCACAATTGATTGACGAAGTGGTGAAAATAGGTAATGATCACAACTTGAGATACAGGAACAGGATGAAGGCTATTGATGTTGACTCCTTAATAAGAAATCGTGATACTTTATTGGACACAATAATATGGATTCGCTGAGATAAAAACGGCCCAGAACAAAATGCATAATCAATGGCAGGGTTCAGTTCAAATTTGTAGATTAGTTTTCAAATTACGTTTTGTTTCGTGGGACAGTTTATCCTCAATTCTTTTTCAATTGATCAAACTTTGATTCAACTGCTTTCCTCGGGAATGTATTGTTTGAAACATCCACATCGGCCAATTCTAAAAAAATTCTCAGAAGCAAACTATTTTTTACAAGCCACCCCTTCTACATAACTCTTTATAACAGCCATCGGCTTGGCTGCTTCGGCACCTTTAAAGCCCGTGATATCCTTATAGCCCACTTGCTTTTTATAAGCTTCCAAAAATTCTCCCGACAAGGGCAGGTAAGACCAATGCCATTTTTCTTCTTCATAGCCGGTTCGGCTACTTTCTTTATTAGTATACGGCTGACAAAAACCATACTCAGCAGCATGAGCCGTAAGCCACTGATAAATTTTCAATCCTTCACCCGTCAGGAAATATTCATTATTAAGATTATTCAAATCCATATCGGTGCCCCAATGATGGCGTGAAGTACCGGGCATAGAACTGTACAACAAAATTAACCGTGCGCGCTCTTTAGGATCACTGATGGTGGTGAGATTAATTCCTTCCACCAGGGTTCTGCCTTCCCACTTGTTTTCCCAAATTCTCTTTTGCGAATCAAAATTGCGCGTGGCCGAAATGATCATTAGCTCAATACCCTCTTCTTTCGCAGCCGCACTCATCTTTTTAAATGCATCATACGTTTCGGTGCGGAGATAACCATCCTTCGCGCTGCCCCGTGCATGTGCATCTTCTAATTTTGAAAACAACGGATGCGTGGCCGGATCAAATTTTCCCAGCAGGTAATTTTTGTCTACCGATTGAGCATGGGTGAAATTTATTCCTGCAATGAGAATTGTCGCGTACAAATATTTAAAAACAGGTTTAATCATAGTACTGAATTTTATCCCTTCCCCTCTCCCCAGGCCTGCCTGCACGAAGCAGTTTCGGCAAAAGCAGGGAGAGGGGTGTCCGAGGAACGAGGACGGGGAGGGCTACACCCGCTCCGCCACTTTATTCATCACCTTGGT
>CAZNRJ010000461.1:0-3124 GCA_964574945.1 uncultured Ohtaekwangia sp.
TGGGCAGATGGAGATTGATGAAGAGAATGGGATGATAATTCACGCGGACTAGTCTGTCTTGGGGGCATCAAAAATGTTATAAATAATTATGATGGAACTACGGCCTTACCAAGTAGAGGTTATTGATAATATTTTCAGAGAGTGGGAACATTATGACAGTGTTATGCTACAGATGCCAACCGGCACAGGAAAGACATTTGTATTTTGTGAAGTGATTAAGAGGCACCGACTACTATCTCCGAACAAAAGAATACTAGTTCTCACACATAAACGTGAGCTTGTAATTCAGACAGATAAGAGCCTTAAGAAATTTTCAATTGTTCCTGGAATTATTATGGCTGGGGAGGAAAGTATCCCCGATCAGCAAATCCAGTTGGCCACTGTGCAAAGCTTAATAATGCGAAGAGGCAAATTGACCTTTCTTCGTAATATTTCACTGATTGTTGTTGATGAGGCACATCATACCCCTTCAGAAACATATCGCGAATTATTGGATTACTATAAATCTGAAAATACAAAAGTGTTGGGTGTAACCGCAACCCCCAGACGTACGGATGGACAGGGTTTCTCTGATATCTTTGAAGTCCTTGTTCAATCATGGAGCATTAAAGAGTTCATTAATGAAGGACATTTGGCCGATGTGGAGCATCTTAAAACGGCAACATATAACGACATAAAGACCGAACTCAAAAACATTCCTATAGACATAAAGACAAATGATTTTGATGAAGTTAGGTTGGAGAAATTAATGAGCGGAGATGCTTATATGGCAGATGCAGTAGAAAGTTATTTCCGCTACAGAGGAGATTACGAAAGGTCGATCGTATTTGCAGTCAATATTCAGCACTCTAAACAGTTGGCTGACAGATTTAATGCCAAGGGTGTTAAAGCTGTACATATTGATGGCCGAACAATCAAAGCAGACAGAAAGGTAATATTGGATGATTTTAGAAATGGTTTGATTTCGGTGCTTTGCAATGTTGGAATAGTTACGGAAGGATTCGACTGCCCTGATGCTCAAATAGTTCAATTGGTGCGTCCAACAAAATCAATCACACTTTACTTACAACAAGTAGGCCGTGTGTTAAGACCTAAAGAAGACGGAAGGCATGCCTTGATTTTAGATAGTGCATGTTGCTTTGATGAATTTGGTTCGGTAAAATCTGACAGGCGATGGACATTGGAACCTCCTGATGTTAGTGTTCCGGTTAAAGAACCTGAGCCAAAACCAGAGACGGAATCTCCCCCCAAGAAGCCAGATGAAGAAGATAGAGAAATGATTCCTGTGGATAAACCGGAACCACCAAAATTTTATTGCCCACTTGATTCCGTTTGGTTTGAGAAACTACCCCCCGAAATAAGAGAGTTCTTCTATAGAAGGTTTGCTTATGCTAAACGAAGTGAAGAAGAATTATTGCGTGATATTTGGAAATTGAATGAGATTAATTTGTCAGGGATTATCATTACATCCATTAGGGGTTTAGATAAACTTACTAACATTCAAAATTTAAACATATCAAATACGAATTGCGAATCACTTCGCCCAATTATGGATTTAAATAGTTTAAAAATACTTAACATTTCGTTTTGTAAAGCCAGTATTTTAAGACTACCTGATAACAAAGAAACCCTGTCTAAGTTAAATATTTCTGGATTTTCCTTTGCTGATATAAGGCAGGTTGAAAACTATTCAAATTTGACTGAAGTAATTGCAAGCAAAACCAAATTTAAAAGTTATAGTCCATTTTCAAAGCTGTCAAAATTGGTGACTTTCCTGGGGAACCATTCGGAGTTTAGTTCATTAAAGGATTTGTGGGGCGCTAAAGATTCACTTAGAGTTTTGGAGTTGAGTAATTCAAATTTGGATTCGTTAAATCTTATTCGTCACTTTATAAGAATCGCTTATTTAGATATATCGTTTACTATGGTGTCTTCATTGGAGGGTGTCGAATTTTGCCGATCACTAACAACTATAGTGATCAGGGGGGTGATTATTAAAGACAGAAGCCTTTCTGAGCTTCGCAACAAAAGACCAGATATTTCGATAGAAATGCGATAACTTATCAGGACAAATAACCGACCACCACATTCAACTCTTCCTGAAATGATATGTGACTGGTTAGGATAAACCAATAACTTACTTTAGCCTCCTTTCATAGTGGAGGCTCCCGTCTCTGGGACCCACGTTAATCTTGATGATGATGTGATGTTAATCCATTGTCAATTAAATCTCTCTACTAAGAGAAGAAATCTTAATTTAGTTTTAAATAAACCATTCAAAATTATCACCTTTGATACTGTTCTAATAACTACTACCATGAAACGGACCCAAAAAATATTCAAATCCATTCTATCATTTTCATTATTGTTACTTGTACTAACAACAAACGCAAGTCCTTTTATTGAAGACACAAAGGCTTTGGAAGGCCGTTGGGACATCACCCTTTCAATGAATGGAAAGGAACATCCTTCCTGGCTTGAAGTTCAGCATTCAGGGGTGCGCACTTTGGTGGGCCGGTTTGTTTTTTTAAATGGCAGTGCGCGACCCATCTCTAAAGTAAACTTCAAAGACGGAAAATTTAATTTCACCATCCCACCCCAGTGGGAACAGGAAACCCGCGACCTTGAATTTGAAGGGACTATCACATCAACAGGTTTGTCAGGTACCATGATTTATGTAGATGGAAAGAAATATACCTGGACTGCCGTGCGCGCGCCTTCATTAAAAAGGGAAGGTGAGCCGGTATATGGTGAACCGATCACATTGTTTAATGGTGTTGATTTGAAAGGCTGGCACGCGATGGGCGAAAACCAATGGAAAGTAGAAGATGGAATTTTAAGAAGTCTTAAGTCGGGAGCTAACTTAGTGAGTGATCAAACCTTTACAGATTTTAAATTGCATATCGAGTTTCGTTATTCAAAGGGAAGTAACAGCGGAGTTTATTTGCGTGGCAGGTATGAAGTTCAGATTGAAGATGATAAAGGATTGGAGCCGGGCGTTGGATATCTCGGTGCGATCTATGGCTTTCTTCCGCCCAGCGAAATGGTAGCAAAAAACCCGGGTGAGTGGCAGTCGTATGACATTACCCTGCGTGGCAGAATGGTAACCGTGGTAGGCAATAAC
>CAZNRJ010000462.1:0-3119 GCA_964574945.1 uncultured Ohtaekwangia sp.
CAACACCGACCAGAGATGGGAATCCCAGTCAATAGATTGAATTCATTATTGGACCATTACAACTATATTTGATAATCGATTACCTGATATGGAGAAATCAACAACACTGATTTATTTTGCCTTGGGCGTTGGACTGGTTCTGCTGGCCGTTATAATTTATTTATTAGCCAGGCTTTTGAAGTCTGAGAAAAAAAACAAAGAGGCAGTAACTCAATTCCAGCAGCTCGAAAACAAGATCAACACCCTGCACCTTGAAACACTTCAGTCAAGACTTAATCCCCATTTATTTAAAAACATCCTCAACTCCATTCAGTCCCATGCTTACCAAACGTATTTCGCGCTTGATAAATTAGCCAACGTATTGGATTATATACTTTATGAAAGCCTGAACAAGTTTGTAACGCCTAAAGAGGAAATTGAATTCGCTTTAAACCTGATAGAGATCAACAAGATTAAACTAAGCCCACTGTTCGAACTTAAGGTAAAAAAGAAAATTTCTGAAAACGAACCCCTTTATGAACAGCGATTGATGGCTCCGCTGATTTCCATTGACCTGATTGAAAATGCCTTTAAACATGCCGACTTACAAAGCACGGACTCGTTTATATCGATCGTATTTGAATTTAATGAAAGCAGTTTTGCGCTGACGGTTTCTAACAAAATATCCGGTAAAACCATCATGAAAAAGGAAAAAGCAGGGATAGGTGCCGAGACGCTGGAACAACGCCTTGGAATTATTTACGGTGACCATTTCAGGCTTGATAAATTTACGGAAGGAGATGTTTTCATTGCTCACTTAAAAATTAACTTACTTGAACACAAGACTAAAGTGCTTGCTGCTGGATGATGAGTTGCCGAGCTTAACGTACTTAAAGATGCTTTGTGAGCAGTTACCCGAACTGGAAGTTGTTAAGACGTTCAGTAGTTCAGCAGCTATGCTGAATGAACTATCCCGGCTTGAATTTGACCTTTGTATCTTAGATATTGAAGTACCTCAAACAAATGGGTTACAAATAGCTGGTATGTTAAATGGGAAACCTGTGATATTCACAACAGCATATAAGGAGTACGCAGCTGATGCGTTTGACCTGAATGCCATTGACTATGTTCGCAAGCCGGTAAGCCTGGACCGTCTCCGCCAAGCCGTATTGAAAGCGCAAAGCAGGTTTAATACCGGGCGTGAAACTAAATCCTTTATTCAGGTTAATACGGATAAGGGGAAAGCGCTTATTTACTTTAATCAGCTTTTATACGTAAAGACCTCTGAAATTGATAGCCGGGATAAAATTGCCCAGCTTGTTGATGGGACAGTGATCATCTTAAAAAATATCTCCTTTGGGAAATTATTACAAAAGCTGCCTGAAAATGATTTTGTAAGGATCAATAAGAAAGAACTCATTGCTATAAAATCAGTGCAGGTATTTTCATTTGATGTGATTACCACAAACATACAAACCGTTTCCGGGCAGTCTCTTAAACTGATTCTTAGTGAGGTTTACAGGAATGACCTGATCCGAAAAGTGAAAGTTTGATTTCGTTACAGTTTTTATCCCGTTTATTTCATTTCTTTAAAATAGTATTCATTTAAAAGGGTTTTTTATTGGAATATTGACTATCAAACTATATCACTTGTACAATAAGTAATGAATCGATTTAAGAACAGTATTTTTTACATCGTAACAATAGGAGGGTTTTCTGCTTTGATGTATTGGACCGTTTTGCTTGGCGCAAAGCTCGAACAAGGCAGGAATATTGTAATTTTAGAATCACAAAATAGCCAGTGGAGCGAATTTATAAATGCACTGGTCCATAACTTAGAACATCCGCTTGCAATTCTGCTGGCCCAGATTGTCACTATTATTATTGTTGCCCGGTTGTTTGGTTGGTTGTGCAAGAAAATAGGCCAGCCCGCAGTGATTGGTGAAATCATTGCCGGTATTGCGCTTGGGCCATCCCTGCTGGCGTTATATTTTCCGGAATTTTCAGCAGTTCTTTTTCCTGTTCAGTCTTTAAGTAACCTTCAATTCTTAAGCCAGATAGGCTTGATCTTGTTCATGTTCGTCATCGGCATGGAACTGGATTTAAAGGTGTTAAAGAACAAAGCCAATGATGCTGTTGTAATAAGTCATGCCAGCATCATCATTCCGTTTGCATTGGGAATGGGGTTGGCTTATTTCATTTACCAAACATTTGCACCGGAAGGAATTCAGTTTATTTCCTTTGGCTTATTCCTGGGAATAGCCATGAGCATCACTGCGTTTCCTGTTCTGGCCAGGATCGTGCAGGAAAGAGGAATACACAAAACAAGGTTAGGTACGGTTGTCATTACATGCGCGGCAGCAGATGATATTACAGCGTGGTGCTTGCTGGCAGCCGTAATTGCGATCGTCAAAGCCGGCTCTTTTGTGAGTTCACTTTACACAATTGCATTGGCAGCTACTTATGTGCTGGTAATGATCGGTGTAGTGAGGCCATTCCTGAAACGCATTGGTGACCTGCATACATCAAGGGAAAATTTAAGCAAGCCAGTTGTTGCTGTTTTTTTCCTAACCTTGATTATATCCTCGTACCTGACTGAAGTTATTGGAATTCATGCCCTGTTTGGTGCCTTTATGGCGGGCGCCATTATGCCTGACAACACTAAATTCAGGAGCATTTTTATTGAGAAGGTGGAGGATATTGCCTTGGTTCTCTTACTCCCTTTATTTTTTGTATTCACCGGGCTTAGAACGGAAATTGGATTGCTGAATGACCCTTACTTATGGAAAGTTACAGGCTTCATTATTCTTGTAGCAGTTGCAGGCAAGTTTGTGGGCAGTGCATTGGCAGCAAAATTTGTAGGTCAAAGTTGGAAGGATAGTTTAACCATTGGAGTCTTGATGAATACAAGGGGTTTAATGGAGTTGGTTGTGCTGAATATCGGTTACGATTTGGGCGTATTAACACCTGAAATATTTGCCATGATGGTATTGATGGCACTGATCACAACCTTTATGACCGGCCCTGCGCTTGATTTAATCAACTGGATTTTCAAATCCAAAAAAGAGGCAATCCCTCTCGAAATCAGCCAGGTCAGTAAATTCAAAATCCTGATTTCGTTTGGAGACCCTGAGCGTGGA
>CAZNRJ010000463.1:0-3119 GCA_964574945.1 uncultured Ohtaekwangia sp.
GTTTAGGGGCCTTCCTGCAGGAAGTTTCTTTATTGACCAGCCAGGATGAAGGCAAAGACAATGACCCTGAAGTGGTCACGTTGATGACTATCCACATGGCAAAAGGATTGGAGTTTAAGAATGTGTACATCGTGGGGATGGAGGAAGATCTTTTTCCTTCGCAACTGATGTTGAGCAGCCGATCGGAATTAGAAGAAGAACGAAGATTATTTTATGTCGCTATCACGCGTGCACAGAAGAAACTATTTCTCTCCTATGCGATCACGCGGTATCGTTTTGGCCGATTAAAGAATTGCGAGCCGAGCCGGTTCCTAGACGATATAAAAGGTCAATACATTAAAGTAAGCACAAAGTTTGGTGGTGTTGAATCGATGGCCCCGAATCCAAATTTTGCCAAGAGCTTCGTTAGTGGCATGAAGAAAACGGTGCGTACCCAACCTGTTGTTAAAGCAACCGCCTATAAACCAAGCACTGATTTTGCGCCAAGCGACACATCCACCTTAAAAGAAGGCATGAAGGTAGAACATCCAAAATTCGGGTATGGAACGGTATTGAAAATGGAGGAAGTAGGCTCAGAACGCAAGGCAAAGATCAATTTTACTGATTTTGGTGAGAAGACCTTATTACTTAGCTTTGCTAAATTGAAAATACACGAAATGCCAATCAATTAAGCATACTGAAAGGAATGCAGAAGGCAAGGCATTCCATGTGACCTTAAGAATTTACATTAACACATGAAAACTAGAAAATGATAGGCGAATACAACACTTCACGCGAAGGCATCATCCTGAAAGAATACGGTAGAAATGTTCAGAAATTAGTGAACTACATCCGCACCGTTCCTGACAAGAATAAGCGCACAGAATTAGCAACCACCCTGATTGAACTGATTAAGCAACTTGCCCCCGTAGCCAAAGAAGCACAGGAAAATCCACAGCGCATGTGGGATGATCTTTACATCATGGCAGACTTTAACCTTGATGTTGATAATCCGTTCACCACGCCCGACCGTACGATCCTTTTCAAGAAACCGCGCAAGATGGAATATCCGCAAAACGATGTTCGCTTTCGTCATTATGGAAAAAACATTGAACGGCTTGTAAAAGAAGCTGTGAAAAAAGAAGACCCGAAAGAGCGTGAAGAAGCAGCCATTTACATTGGCAAACTAATGAAGACTTTCTTTGGAGCATGGAATAAAGAAAACTTAGATGATTCGGTTATTGTAAAAGATATTCAAATCCTTTCGCAGGGAAAACTGAGTTTGAATTTAGATAAAGTAAGGGAAGAAAATCTCTTTGAGAAATTATATCGCGAGCCGCGTAAGCCGAATAATAACAATCGCCAGCAGGGCAGCGAACGCGGAGATAACAGAAACCAACGAAGCAATCGTCCGTTCAAGAAAAACCGTCACCAACACCGCAGAAGAGATCAATGAGTTCCTTCAAAATAAAAGGAGGTCTTAAGCTAAAAGGTGAGATCATTCCTCAAGGAGCAAAAAATGAAGCACTCCAGGTACTGTGTGCACCTTTGCTTACCGCAGAACCGGTTACCATTCACAACATCCCGAACATTACAGATGTAAATAAGCTGATCGAACTGATTGGTGATTTAGGATGTGTTGTTGAAAAGTTAGGAACGGGTTCGTATCGTTTTACAGCAAAAAACATCGATACCAAATTTTTAGAAACGGCTGAATACAAAAAGAAAGCTGCTGCTTTGCGCGGATCAGTGATGTTGTTGGGGCCCATCCTTGCCCGTTTTGGTAAAGCCAGTATCCCAAAACCTGGGGGCGATAAAATTGGTCGCAGAAAATTAGATACTCATTTTATCGGGTTCCAAAACTTAGGCGCCAAATTCAAATATGAAGCGGAGGATAACCTTTTTCATATTGATGCCTCGCACCTAAAAGGCAGCTACATGTTGTTGGACGAAGCTTCTGTAACAGGCACGGCCAACATTTTGATGGCTGCTGTGCTTGCCAAAGGGGTAACCACTATTTACAATGCCGCCTGTGAGCCCTACCTTCAACAACTGTGTGCCATGCTCAATCGCATGGGTGCAAAAATCAGTGGCATTGGTTCAAACTTGTTACTCATTGAAGGAGTAGGCAACCTTGGCGGAACAGAACACACTATCCTGCCGGATATGATTGAGATTGGCAGCTTCATTGGATTGGCCGCCATGACACAATCGGAAATAACAATTAAGGATTGCAGGATTTCCATGTTGGGGATCATCCCTGAAATCTTCAGAAGGTTAGGTATCAAAATAGAATTCCGGGGCGATGATATTTATGTGCCCGCCCAGGAACGGTACGAGATTGAAACGTTCATTGACGGCTCCATCCTTACGATAGCCGATGCTCCGTGGCCGGGATTCACCCCAGACTTAATAAGCATTGTTTTAGTAGTTGCCATCCAGGCAAAAGGCACTGTACTCATCCATCAAAAAATGTTTGAGAGCCGGTTGTTCTTTGTCGATAAACTGATTGATATGGGCGCACAGATTATTTTGAACGATCCACATCGTGCTACCGTAATCGGGTTGGATAGAAAAAATCCATTGCGTGGAATCAAAATGTCTTCCCCTGATATTCGTGCCGGTGTGGCGCTATTAATTGCAGCTCTTTCCGCGTCAGGCGAAAGTGAAATCTCCAGCGTAGAACAAATTGATCGTGGCTATCAGGATATTGAAGCCCGGTTGAAGAAGTTAGGTGCACAGATTGAGCGGATCGCCTAAGTCATCCGGCTATTACTCATAAAGTGATGCCGCAATCTTCTCGGTCAACGCTTTGGGAACAAACCCTGTAAGCTTAGCCGACAACCAGTTGACAAAACCCGGAATAATCTCGGCCTTACCCTTAAACATTCCCTCTATTCCAATTTTTGCAACGCTTTCTGCACTCATGGCAAATTTCTCAGCACGTTCTTTTAAATTTTGCATCCCTGCCCTGTCCATAAAATTAGTAGACGTTGTACCCGGGCTCAGGCAACTCACCGAGAGATTAGTGCCTTTCATTTCATAACGAAGCCCGCGGGTAAACAAAACTACAAAAGCCTTGCTTGCCGCATACGAAGCCAATGTGGGCACGGCCTCTTATCAGGCAGTGCCCACATTGG
>CAZNRJ010000464.1:0-3105 GCA_964574945.1 uncultured Ohtaekwangia sp.
CCACCCACACCCGACCATTGTTGGTTTTTATTTTCCGGATCAAGTATCCAGTTGGTTTCGTCAATTAAAATTTTGTAGTCGAGCCGGGCATCTTTTGGAAAAGCGCATTTGAGATACCAGATATTAGTACCTGGTATTTTCTTCCCTTTGTTGTTAAATTCTTTTTGATAGCCCCAGCCATTGAAGTCGCCCATCCACTGCACAGTTTTGGCTTCGCCACGGTAGAAAAAGTAAACAGAGTCTTCAACAATAAAAGGTATTTTTTCATTTCTCTTTAAAGATGACCACCAGTCGTCTGATCCTGAATTTGACGTTGAATTATTTATGCCAGTCATTAGGTCGCTTAATGCACTGTAGTCCTGGCCAAGGGCAGTTAGACTAATTAGAAACGAACCCAGTATGAGACGAACTCTCATAAATATATACTTAAGCAGATTTAATAACTACTTCATCACGATCATCGACCCTTAAACTTAACAACGCAGCAATGCCCATGGAGATTCCACCGCTTACCAGGATAAAAATTGATTGCCCGTGGAAGAGATGCGTAAGCATAACGCCTAATAAAGTTCCGGCAACAATTTGAGGAATCACAATAAAAAAGTTGAACACACCCATGAAGTAGCCCATTTTTTCGGCAGGCAGTGAGCCCGATAACATGGCATAAGGCATTGATAAAATACTTGCCCAGGCAATGCCAACACCAATCATGGAGAACCATAACCAGAATGGATCGGAGATAAAATAAATAGATACTAATCCAAGACCACCGCAAAGCAATGCTATAAAATGTGTCATTCTTCGGCTTGTATATTTTGCAATAATGGGTAACAATAAAGCTGCCAATGCAGCTATCCCGTTGTAGATGCCAAATAAGTTGCTAACTAAGTCTGCCCCGTCATTGTATGCTTGAGAAGTTGGGTCAGTTGATTTGAATATATGACTCGTTACAGCGCTGGTGGTATAAATCCACATGGCAAATAGGGCAAACCACGTAAAGAATTGTACGTAAGCAAGCTGGATCATTGTTTTTGGCATTGAGTTAAAATCCTTTACAATGTGGACCAAGCCTAAGTAAGCCCTTCCGTTTTTTATGTAGAGCGCAGCCAAAAGATGAACAATTCCAAAGATCATTAAACCAAACCCTAAGACATAAAGTTCTTTCTCTAATTGATTTAAGAATACGATTGAGACAATTATTAATCCTATAACTAAAAAGATCCCGGACTTCTTAAAGAATGAGGATTGATGCTCACCTTCATTTTCAATTTTTTTATGTTCACGGTTTCTAAGTTTTTCTTCACCAAGATCAGTAGGTGGATATTCTTTAGTAGAAAAAACGGTCCACATCACAGTGGCAAAAAGCATGAACGCCCCCAGGTAGTAACTATACCTGATTGAGTCAGGAACGGAACCTGCTACTGCAACATTGGAGATTCCAAACCAATTCTTGAAAATACTTGGCAGAAAAGATGCGACAATTGCTCCAATTCCAATAAAAAAACTTTGCATAGCGAAGCCTGAAGTTCGCTGAGCCGGAGGTAGCAGATCACCAACAAAAGCCCGGAAAGGTTCCATACTAATGTTTATCGAGGCATCCATGATCCAAAGCACCCCAACGGCCATCCATAGTGTTGGAGAGTTTGGCATAAGACACAATGTAATTGAAGCGAGGATAGCGCCCACAGCAAAGAACGGTCTCCTGCGGCCCCACTTGGCATGCCAGGTTCTGTCACTATAATAGCCAACCAAAGGCTGAACAATTAATCCTGTTAAGGGAGCGGCAAGCCAATATAAGGCGAGACTTGCCGTATCCGCGCCAAGCGTTTCGAAGATGCGGCTTGTATTTGCATTCTGTAACGCAAAACCAAATTGGATTCCCAGAAATCCGAAACTCATATTCCAGATTTGCCAGAAACTAAGGTGAGGTTTATGTTGAGCCATAGAACGATGCAGGTTTACCGGATGCAAGATAATGGATTCTGGATTCTTGATACTGGATTAACTCCAACTCAATTCAATCTTATCAGTAGTATATTCAGCAGATGCAACTTTTACGTTTTCCTCGCCCATAGAATCGGGTTCATTGATCGGATCGTATTTTTCTAACGGTGCGAAGAATGAATGCACTTGATTAGTTAATGTAAGATTACGTCCATTGAATGAAATTTTTTCAGCAGGCGAACCATGAAGAACAATCTTGATTTTCCTGTAAGAGGATATAAAGTCGCCTTCACTTGCTGAGATACTTACTTTGTTTTCAAAGCCATTCATTTGAATCAATCGCTTTGAACTTTTTCCTGACTGGTAATCAAATGTATCACCATCATCCTGATAAAGAAGGAATTCACTTGAGTTTCCCCCGCAATAGATATGAAGGATTAATTCTTCCTGTTTAATACCGGTGTTGGCGGCTGCAGCTTGCATGGGAAGCACACTTCCGGCCCTGATAAATACAGGTAGTTTATGGATAGGCGATTCAACAATTGTTTCCTGGTTGCCTGTCCAAAGCTTTCCGGTATATATGTCAACCCAATCACCTTCCGGAAAAAATATTTTAAGAAGCTCTTTATTGCTCTCTACGGGTGCCACTAATATACTCGGACCGAAAAAATATTGATTATAATATTTACCATCGTAAACCCGGTAATCGTGCGGATGGTTAATAGCGAGTGATCGTTGCACGGGCATTCCGGTTTGAGAGGCATCATAAAAAAGTGAATAGATGTAAGGCATTAACTGGTAGCGGAACTTGATGTAGTTTCTGCAGATGCTTTCCACTTCTTCGCCATACGACCACGGCTCGCTATCACGGGTGTTAATCATGGTATGAGCGCGAAAGAACGGAGATAGTGAAGCAATCGAAACCCAGCGGGCAAAAAGCTTTGTATTGGCATCACCCACAAAACCACCGGCATCATAACCTGCAAAAGCAATACCGGTAAGACCCATGCTATTCACTAAACGAACACCGAGCAGCATGTGTTCATCATACGAAACGTTATCGCCTGTCCAAACGGCTGCATATCGCTGGATGCCCGAAAAACCTGAACGCGTTAAGTTGAAAGGACGTTTTCCCTTTAACAATTTCTTATGATTCGCTTG
>CAZNRJ010000465.1:0-212 GCA_964574945.1 uncultured Ohtaekwangia sp.
GAGCTAAAGCAGGCACCTTATAAGTTAAGTTTTCCATAAAATGGTTGGATTAAAGGTCAAAAATGAGTCCTTTACTAACAATTGTTCCCTTTCTTGATAATCCATCGAATCGGGTTTAAATTTGCCACTTTTTAATATGACGCTCAATCACAAGCAACAAACAATTAAGAAGTCGGTAACCTTATCGGGAGTTGGGCTCCATACGGGAGTGC
>CAZNRJ010000465.1:222-2132 GCA_964574945.1 uncultured Ohtaekwangia sp.
TTTCTTCCGGCCAAGCCAAATCATGGAATTAAATTTCAGCGTATTGATTTACCCGGCTCTCCTATTATTGATGCCGATTGTGATCAGGTAGTGGATGTTTCCCGCGGAACTACCATTGAACAAAGCGGAGCCCGTGTAAGCACGATTGAGCACACCTTAGCGGCATTAGTGGGTCTTGAGATAGATAATGTGTTGGTTCAATTAGACGGGCCTGAAGCGCCCATCATGGATGGCAGCTCCATTCAGTTCGTGAATGTTTTAAAAGAAGCAGAAACTGAAGAGCAAAATGCACTACGGGATTTTTTTGAAGTACAGGATAGTATTTTTTATCGTGAGGCTGCACGCAATGTAGAAATTGCTGCCCTGCCATTAGATGATTACCGGGTTACGGTAATGATCGACTACAACTCACCCGTTTTAGGAAGCCAGCATGCATCGATCACCAGCATTCGCCAGTTTGAAAAGGAGATAGCTTCCTGCCGCACGTTTTGCTTTTTGCACGAGTTGGAAATGCTTTACAAAAACAACCTGATTAAAGGCGGGGATTTGAATAATGCCATCGTAATTGTTGACCGTGTTGTTGAGAACCATGAATTGGAAAACATTGCCAAGATGCTGGGCAAGCCACGTGTGGAAGTTAAAAAGGAAGGCATCCTTAACAATATTGAGCTTCGCTATAACAACGAACCGGCACGTCATAAACTATTAGATATTATTGGTGATTTGGCATTGGCCGGACGGCCTTTAAAAGCCCAAATACTGGCAACGCGGCCGGGCCATGTCGATAACGTTGCCTTTGCCCGCAAGCTTAAAAAGCTGATGCAGGAGGATGATAAAAAAGGAAGGCCAAAGTATAATCCAAGTTTGCCTCCGGTAATGGATATTAACAGGATAACAGGAACCCTGCCGCACCGCTATCCATTTTTACTGATCGATAAAGTAATTTATTTAGATAACGAAACAGTAGCCTGCGTAAAAAACGTAACCTTTAATGAACCTTATTTCCAGGGTCATTTTCCTGGCAACCCGGTTATGCCCGGTGTGCTGCAAGTAGAAGCGATGGTGCAAACGGGAGGAATTCTTGTATTGAACACTGTACCCGATCCGGAAAACTATTGGACATACTTTTTAGGAATTGAAAATTTTAGGTTTAGAAAAATGGTTTTGCCCGGTGATACCCTTGTTATTCAATGTGATTTAATTGCTCCCATAAAAAGAGGTATCGCCAAAATGTACGGACGTGCTTATGTAGGCAATAGTCTCGTGTGTGAAGGTTCTATGACCGCAAGTATTGTCCGCAAAGATTCATGAGCTATCATCCCTTGGCCAACGTTCACCCAGAGGCGAAAATTGGCAACAATGTAATTATAGAACCCTTTGCTACTATAAAATCGAACGTAGTGATTGGGGATAACTCCTGGATTGGACCTAATACCGTGATTTGGGAAGGCGCCCGCATCGGAAAGAATGTAAAAATATTTCCGGGTGCATCTATCTCAGCCGTGCCTCAGGATTTAAAATTTGCAGGCGAGGAAACCGAAACCTTCATTGGCGACAATACCGTAATCCGGGAGTTTGTTACGATCAGCAAAGGAACATCTGATAAGTATAAAACAGTAGTAGGAAGTGATTGCCTTCTGATGGCCTATGTGCATATCGCCCACGACTGCACGGTTGGAAACCATTGTATTTTAGCGAACACCGTTCAGGTGGCAGGACATGTAACCATTGAGGATTGGGCAATTATCGGAGGCGCCAGTGCGCTTCACCAGTTTGTAAAAGTAGGTTCGCATGTTATGATTTCAGGTGGATCATTGGTACGCAAAGATGTGCCCCCTTATACCAAAGCCGCGCGCGAACCACTTACCTATGCAGGGGTAAATACGGTAGGCCTTCGCAGGCGCGGATTC
>CAZNRJ010000465.1:2142-3083 GCA_964574945.1 uncultured Ohtaekwangia sp.
AAATCGGGGAGATACAAGAAGTGTACCGATACATTTTTTTGAAAGGATTGAATAATTCTAAAGCATTAGATCTGGTAGAAAATGAATTGCCTTCAAGCACCGAAAGGGATTACATTGTGTCATTCATCCGCACCAGCGAGCGTGGGGTTATGAAGGGCTTTTCTGCCAACACCGCTGCATTTGAATGAAGCTCATCACAAAAAATCTAAGCAAGCGGTTTAACCGCGAATGGATTTTTAAAGATTTAACTTTTCAGTTCTCTTCACCAACTACGTATGCCATCGTTGGCCCGAACGGTTCGGGCAAGTCAACATTAATGCAGGTTTTGTGGGGACAGATGTTGCCCAGCCAGGGAAATGTGGTGTATGAAAAAGATGACAAAGAAAATCCGCCCGATGAAATCTTCAAACATGTATCCATTGCAACTCCTTACATGGATTTAATCGATGAGTTTACACTTGAAGAAATGATAAACTTTCACTTCAAATTTAAACTTGCACGTAACAACAAAACGACAGAAGAATTAATTGACCTTTTTGAATTAGGCCGCGCTAAGGGTAAATCAATCGCAAATTTTTCCTCAGGCATGAGGCAACGGCTTAAGTTGGGGCTGGCCATTTATTCACAGGCTGACTTACTGTTTCTGGACGAGCCCACTACCAATTTAGATAGCAAATCAGTTGAATGGTTTCAACATCACCGGAATCAATTACCCACCGAGACCCTTGTCTTTATTGCCTCTAACCAGGAGCATGAGTACCCACAGGATGCTCAAAAAATTGACATTCTGGCCTATAAAAAGGGTTACTAATAGTCCAAACCAATCATTAAACGCTAACTTTTCCTGCTTCATTTTTTTTAGAAAAGCCATTTTGTTATGTTTAGGATGATTTTAAATGAATTAAAATGAAAGTACTTAGAATACTATCCCTTATTTCGAT
>CAZNRJ010000466.1:0-3067 GCA_964574945.1 uncultured Ohtaekwangia sp.
GCCAAAGAAGCAGACAAAAAAAGTGAGCCAGGTAATGTGAAAAGCCCTCATAGGGGCCGACTTAAAATCTAACAAATTGATTTTGGTGGCTTTGGAGATTGTCATGGATTACTTATTTATTACGTAATAAAAATAGGTAAATCACACTATAATATACGTAATAATACGTAATTATATTACCGTAACGGTTTGATATACGTAGAAAATCGTTTGCAGAAGTGGCTCTCTGGGGGAAGATTCAAATCAGGTTTTCTTTGAGGGTCTTGTTGACCATGTCAACAGCATTGTTAACTCCCAGCTTTTTCATGATGTTGAACCGGTGGGTTTCAATCGTTCTAACACTAATATCAAGCGCTTCTGAAATTTGTTTGTTCTGTTTGCTGTCGATAACCATTCTCAATATTTCCTTTTCTTTTTTTGTGAGATTATAGCGGTCTTCAAGTTCCACTTTTCCCGTTCCGGGTTTTTGAGTAAGCAACCTGTTTGCAAGCACATTTGAAACGCTACCGCTGAAATATCGATTGCCTTTGTAAACCTGTTTGAGGGCTTTTATAAACTCAATTTTGTCGGTGTCTTTCAGCATGTAGCCAAATGCACCGGCATCCAGCGCCTGAATCACATATTCCTCTGAATCATGCATGGAGAGAATAACAGCTTTGGTCTCCGGTGAATATTCCTTCAGCTTAGCCGCTGCTTCAAGCCCTGTCATTTCAGGCATACGAATATCTAATACAAGAATATCAGGCTTTAATGATTTGGCAGTCTCCAAAGCTTCCACTCCATTACCCGCTTCGCCTACCACAGTAATTTCTGTATCTGATTCCAGCATTGCTTTAATGCCCTTGCGCACCAGCACATGGTCATCGGCAAGCACTATGTTTATTTTATCCATTTTAGGTGGTTGGGTTCATGCTGTTAAATTACTATGCAAACCTGAAACTTTTTTAACTATTTACAGCAACATTAACCCGCACAGGCACAGTAAGCACAACCGAAGTTCCCTTTCCAGGTTCGGAGTTTATTTCCAGGTGGCCATTTACATATTCAGTGCGCTCGTGCATATTAAAAAAACCTCTGCCTGATTCTATGTTTATGCTTCTTGCTTCCACAAGCCGGGTATCAAACCCTTTGCCTTCATCGGTTACTTTAATCACAAGGTTATTTTCATTGCCGGTAAGCATCACTTCAATACTATCAGCTTCCGAGTATTTGATTGCATTGTTGATAGCTTCCTGTACAATCCTGAAAATATTGTTTTCAATTTTTTGCGGTAAGCGTTCAACTTCACCTTCTGTTTTATAAACCAATTTGATGTCAATGAGTTTTCCGATTTCGTGAATAAAAACACTCAAGGCGGCTTTTAATCCGAAATCGCCCAGCACGGTGGGCTTCAAATTGAAGGTCACCTTCCTTACTTCTTTAATCACCTGCTTAATGAGTTGATCGACCTCTAAAATCTTCTTTTCAGCACGCTCACTATCAGTCAAATCAATGGATTCAATCTGATACTTCAACGAAGTGAGCATTTGCCCAATGCCATCGTGAATATCCATGGCAATGCGCTTGCGTTCTTCTTCCTGACCTTCCAAAATTAAAACGGAGCGAAATTTCTGTTGATTGATTTTCTGTTCAATCTCCGCCCTGTTCTTCAGGTTCATGTTTTGCTCAGCCGCCTTTTGTTTGGTAATATCCCTTCCCGCTACAATTAATTCATCTACTTCGTCCTGACTATTATAAACAGGAGTGATTGCAATATCGATCCAACAATCCTGATTCTGCCTGCCTTTAAAATACAACTCGCCTTGCCAACCGTTTTCGTCAGAAATAGTTTCGATTACATGATCCATCCAATCGCCCGGGTTTTCTTTGATTTGAAAAAGATCGCACAAGCGCATGCCATCCGGTATTTCTCTAATGCCACTCAACTCTATCAATAAATCAGATATCAAAGTTACATTACCCCCTCTGTCTGCTTTCGCAAAGAGGCGCGGATTATCCACAGGCTGATGCACGATAGAAATTTGTTGGTACGATTTCTCGAGTGAAGCATACACAGCGCCAATTTCCTTGGATAGTTTTATTGCGTTCTTTTCGGAATCGATCAATTTATTTACGGTGGTATTCACGTGAAGGGCGGTGGGCCTGAAAATGAAAATGATTTCAAGTGCGATTACAAGCAAGGCGATTGTTAAAACAATGTATTCTATGGTACTTAGCGTGGAAACTTTTTCATAGGCTTCGTTTTCATATTGTTGAACGATACGTTCCATTCCCGCAAGGAAATAACTTTCATGATTAAGGATTTGTTGGATATCGGGCTGGAGATCTTCTATTGGAGTTTGTATGTTATTGTTTAAAGAAGATACAATCGCTTCCGAATGCTGATACATAAGGTTAAAGTCAGTAGCGACTTCAGCAAACAACGTATCAATAACATCGCTATTCCCTCCTGGAAGATTGAGGCTGTCATTTCCATGCATCAATCCTTGCTGGGTAACTTTCCAAAGCTGAACAGATGCGGCAAGGTTATCCAAAATTTTTGTTCGTTCGGGTTCAGTTTGATTATCGTTCAATGACAAAACCGTTTTGGTTATTTTTTGACTGAGCATGCGTTGCTTACCTGCCAGGTTCACCATGCGCGAGTCGCTCAGTTGATTTTTTAAGTGCCGTTGAATAAGCACTTGCCCCACAATAGCTACTGTAGCGATAACGCTCAATGCTAATGCATACCAGGTTCCTAACCTGCTAAAGCGATTTAAGCTGAGTTTTGCACTACTGTCAAAATTTACGTTCATATACGTAGCAAGTTACGTAATTCTTTTTCTTTGTTTGATTGGTACAAAAGGAGAGAGGGATGAGTTTAACCAAAAACTCATTTAAAAATAGGGAAGGTTTCTTCAGAAACTAAAGCCGATATAAACAAAACCATCTTCCACTTTTACAGGGTAGACTGAAATCTTTTCTTCTTCTGCATTGAGACATTCACCACTTCGCAATGAAAAATTTTTCTTGTGAAAGGGGCATGCCACCTTGGGTTCATCTTCCAGGGTTCCGATCATCCCGCGTG
>CAZNRJ010000467.1:0-360 GCA_964574945.1 uncultured Ohtaekwangia sp.
TGAATCGGAAGGAAACTCCCTGGAGTATGACCGGCCAGCAGCTAATTCCAATCCAAAGTGATTAATAAAATCCAATCCAACCTGAAAGATCGGTTGAGTTAACCACTTCATTTCGCCATCAGCAGTTTGTATTTGTGTACTTGCATTTGGGAAATGACTTCCCGGCACACTTCGCGAAAACGCTGCTGAAAGTACAGCCGGGTTGGCTTCCATCTCAATCTTCAATGCTTCTGATTTGTCATTTACCGCTTCATCATAATTGTAATCCAAAATCAACATCCGTTCTTTATCAAAACCTAAATCTTTATCCAGCAAATGATTTATTTGTGTATATACGATAATGGTACCGGCTATCAGTGC
>CAZNRJ010000467.1:370-1354 GCA_964574945.1 uncultured Ohtaekwangia sp.
AAAACTACCAGCACGCGCCTGAGACTTATGCCTCCCCTGTTTGAGGTTGTGATTCCTTTCAGCACCGCAACCGGACTAAAACGCGACAGTACAAGTGCCGGATAAGAACCTGCTACAAGGCCAATAAGCAATACACCTGTAAGGATGTAAGGGAGTGTTTGCCAGTTAATAAAATTTTGAATGGTTAATTCTTTCCCGGTGAAATCAACCATGCCTGGTAACGCAACAATAACAATACCCGCAGCCACAATCACCGAAAGAAAGGTGATCAATAACGACTCGCCCAAAAATTGAGAGATCAAGCTGCTGCGATCGGCACCAATGGATTTTCTGATGCCTACTTCTTTACTACGCTCCAGCGACCGTGCCGTGCTCAGGTTCATAAAGTTGATGATGGCAATTACCAATATAAACAAGCCAATCACTGAGAACACATAAATGTTTGCGAGACTTCCGGTTTCACCGGGCTGGCGCTGGGCAACGGTTCTCAGGTAAACATCCTTTAGGGGTTCAATAGCAATCATGTATTTTGAATCAGGATAATCTTTATGCCTTTCCAGAAAAGCCGGTATTTTAGCATTGAAGTTCCCTTCATCAAATTGATCATTCACAAGAAAATACGTGTAGGTATCTACATAGCCCCACGCATCAAATATTTCGGGCCTTGATTTCTTAAATGTACTTAAAGAGAGCAATGCATTGAACCGAAAGTGCGAATTGGAAGGAAGCTCTTTCATAATACCCGTTACCGTGTAATCACCCGCATTGGCTCTGCCAGGTGCATCACTGCCTTTCAGTGTTTTGCCCAGCGCATCTTCATCGCCAAAATATTTTCTGGCCGTAGCCTCGGTGAGTACAATACTGTAAGGGGCAATCAAAGCTGTTTTAGGATTACCTGCAACCAACTCCCAACTGAACACATCAAATGCCGTAGAGTCCATGAAGAACACCCCGTCTTCCTGGTATAGTTTATCTTCAATACTC
>CAZNRJ010000467.1:1364-2231 GCA_964574945.1 uncultured Ohtaekwangia sp.
TCAATAAAATATCTGCGCGGCCGGAAAACTGAACAACTTTATCAATCTCCGGAAAATCATTTTGAAGTGCCGGGCCGATCGGTGCGTTGCCCCACACCCAATAGGAATCTATTGGGGCTTTCGCTTTAGTATCTCCCTCCCATCCATGGAGCACCCGGTAAATGCGATCTCCTTTTTCATGATAGCTGTCGTACGATAATTCGTCTTGCACATACATGAAAATCAAAAAGCAACAGGCAATGCCTAAGCCGAGACCGAAAATATTAATGAAGGAATAAGCTTTCTTCTTAACCAGGTTTCTCCACGCGATTTTTACATAATTTTTGTACATAATGAAGGGGGTGTAAGTGGCTGATTGTTTAAAGTTTTTTAAGAGTGCCGGCCTCAGGAGCTTGAGCATCTCCCAGGTATAAATCCGTTTTGCTTTTCGTAGCGATAATTCTTCCACATTGTTAAAGAAGATTTCTTCCATGTCGCCTTCAATCTCTTCTACGTATTCTTTTTTAAGAAAGAACCGTAAGAGTTTGACAGGCCAGGCCGGTGGACGAACTTCTGTCATATTGCTTTAAGTTGAGGAGTAAGTTGCGGGATTGAACTCCATAACCCCGCCCGGATTTCTTTCATTTCATCAAGTATTTTGTGCGCATAAGAAGTGGTAGCATAAATACGCTTGCGTTTACCGCCCCGTTTTTGGGTAGCCTCTCCAAACTCAGAAGTTAAAAATCCCTTCTCTTCCATGCGTTTGAGTGCGGATTGGATAGAACCCACACTTAACTTTTCCTTCAACCGCCCTTCCAGTTCGCGCTTGATCTCAACACCATAGGCCTCTTGCTGTAAAGCGGCTACGGTAAGCAGCACCAGCTCTTC
>CAZNRJ010000467.1:2241-3065 GCA_964574945.1 uncultured Ohtaekwangia sp.
CAGCTCTTCAAACTCCCCCAGCTTGGTTTTCTTCATAAAACAGTAATATTATTCGTAATTGCAGTTAATATACGGAAAGGGTTTGGAAAGGTTCGCGATGTACCCCCTTTTGAACATAACCGGGAGTAACCAAAACAACTCTTGGAGCTAGAATCAGATTTATACTTGTCTGAGAAATTTACTTTTCATATCTTTATAGTGTCATTAAAGTGCCACTGAATGGCTATAAAAGATAAAATACTATCGTATCCTGTTGCTTTGCTGTTAGATAAGCTGAACGGACAAAATCAAAAGTGCTTTACCATTGATGAAGCATATAATTTGCTTTCCGATTCTTCCAAAGATTCGGTAAAGCGAATGTTAGGCAATATGGTAAAGCGAGGATTGCTAATGCGGGTAAAGGACGGACTTTATTATGTCATTTCTTTTGAGCAAGACCCTGAAACTTTTATGCCCGATTGGCATTTGCTTTCACAGTATTTGGTTGGTGATGCGGAGCATTACATCGGTTATTTTTCGGCATTGCAAATTCACAGTCTGACAACACAACCGAATTTGAAAGAGCAGATTGTAGTAAACAAACAAATCAAGCCTTCAACACTTTTGGTAAAAGGCATTCCTTTTCAATTTATCTATCACAACGAAGAACATTTTTTCGGCAACAATAAAACGTGGATTGACAGTTTCAATAAAGTGCAATGTTCTGATTTGGAAAAAACACTTATTGATTGTCTGTTTAAACCTCAATATGCAGGTGGAATAACAGAAATAGCCAAAGCCATTCACAAATCAAAAGACAAGATTGATTACCTGAAACTTTTCCA
>CAZNRJ010000468.1:0-3059 GCA_964574945.1 uncultured Ohtaekwangia sp.
CAATAACAGGGGCTGCCCCTTTTACCCAAGCCGTAGTGTAACGCTTGGTAGAATCGCTTTGGGCTGCCGCTGCAAAACTGCAACTGAGGAAAATAAGGGTGAGGTACTTCATTCAAAGAGGGGTCTTGGGAAGGACAGCGCTTTTAAGGGTTGGTTGCGTGAAAGGTTTGGGAAACAATGCTATTGAACGGGATTTTAACGGACTGGGTTCGAAAAAATTGCTTGAGGTAAGGCGGATAAAAATCATGTGACAAGATTTTACTGATTGAAATACGGAACCGATGTTGAAAAGAATATCACATCATGACGTGCGGTTTAATTTTCTTGACGAAGTGTTAAGGGAATCGTGGATTGTTAACTGTTAATCGTTGAGTTGCCCTGATAGCCGACACTTTTTTATAGAAATCTGGCGGCATTTCATTGTTAACGCATCATCAGGTTATAAACTTTATTAATCGAAATTCTGTCCGCTTCTTAACCATTGGCGTGCGGTAGCGAACACTTTTTGCATTGCCATCCTTCCAATCAGCCCGGATTTTTAACTATTTTATTTTGGCACAATTATTAATACTACATTTAGGAATTAATTAACCATTGCCACGAAACACAACAGACCTATAAGGTTTTTGAAACCTTATAGGTCTGGGCATAAAAAACTTTGTGGCGAATACATTTCAACTATGAAAAAATATCAATTAGGTGAATTTGAAGAAGTGGTGATGCTTACCGTAGGCGTTTTATATAAAGACGCTTATGGAGTATCCATCAAAAAAGAAATTGAAACAAGGTTAAAACGCG
The DNA here is from genome assembly GCA_964574945.1 of uncultured Ohtaekwangia sp. Taxonomy (GTDB): domain Bacteria; phylum Bacteroidota; class Bacteroidia; order Cytophagales; family Cyclobacteriaceae; genus ELB16-189. The sequence goes on from CAZNRJ010000468.1 coordinate 799, forward strand.
GTGTAAGCGTAGGCGCACTTCAAACCGCCTTGAAAAGATTGGAAGACAAAGGCTACCTGAAATCATTTGACGGAGAAGCAACGGAAGAACGCGCAGGCAGGCCCAAGAAATATTTTCAAATTACAGCATTGGGAAAAAAGGCGATGGAGTATTCGAAGAACACGCGCGATGAATTGTGGAGCGCTATACCGAAGATGGCGTGGAACCTGAAAATAGTAGGCAGTTGACAGTAAGCAGTCGGCAGTGCGAACTCCTGCCTGCTGGAGGCTGCCTACTGCCAACTTAAACAGAATGTGTTTTGGAAAAAGAAAGAAATACACCACCCAAACTTTTTACAAAGTTTTTCCGCTGGTTCTGCCACCCGAAGTTGCGCGATAGCATTGAAGGCGATTTAATGGAGCTGTATGAGGAGAGAAAAGTTAAAAGTGGAAAGTGGAAAGCTGACTTCAAGTTTATAGTTGATGTGCTGTTTCTTTTTAGACCCAGTATTATCAGACCAACAGAGGGATATAAAAATTTAAACACCTACGGTATGTACAAAAGTTATTTTAAAATTGGTTGGAGAAACCTGATAAGGGAAAAAGGGTATTCATTCATCAACATTGGCGGGCTTGCGCTTGGCATTGCTGTGGCTATGTTGATTGGCCTTTGGGTACATGACGAACTTTCTTTTAACAAACACCAGGAAAATTATGACAGCGTTGCTGCAGTCCTTCAGAATAATACGCTTGATGGAAACATCCAAACCTGGTCAAGCCAATCATATCAACTTGGAGCAGAACTTCGCAACAGCTACGGAAATTATTTCAAGTATGTAGTGATGTCGTCTTTCCCGGCCAGTTCCATCTTGGCACACCAGGAAAAAGTATTTAGCGCGGTTGGTACTTTTATGGAGGCAGACGGCCCTGAATTGTTATCGCTGCAAATGCTGCACGGAACCCGCATGGGTTTAAAAGACCCAAGTTCTCTTTTACTTTCTGCTTCCGTGGCAACTACTTTCTTTGGTACTGATGACCCCATCGGTAAAGTATTAAAGCTTGATAATAACGTTGATCTTAAAGTTACCGGTGTTTACAAGGACATCCCTGACAATTCCGATTTTAAAGGTGAGCTGGCCTTTATTGCACCGCTTGATGTATTGGTGAATCGTGGAGGGCGAAATTTCGGTTGGGTTAATAATTGGTTACAGGTATCTGTGCAGTTGGCGGAGAACGTTGACATGCAGCAAGCCTCCATTGCCATTAAAGATGCCAAACTCAAAAATGTAAATGAAAGTGACAAACGCTTCAAGCCCGAGCTTTTCCTGCAACCAATGTCTAAGTGGCATTTATATTCAGGGTTTAAGGACGGAGTAAATGTGGGTGGCCGTATTGAGTTTGTATGGCTGTTTGGTTTGATTGGCGCCTTTGTACTGTTGCTCGCGTGCATTAACTTCATGAACCTGAGTACGGCCCGCTCGCAGAAGCGCAGTAAAGAAGTGGGTGTTCGCAAAGTAATTGGTTCCGGCCGCAGCCAGCTCGTTCGTCAGTTCTTTATAGAGTCAGTGCTCGTGGTAACGTTGGCTTTTGTTTTTTCTGTGTTGCTGGTTCAGCTTAGCCTTCCCTGGTTCAATGAAATCGCAGGCAAGAACATTCGTATCGACTGGGTAAATCCATCATTGTGGTTAGCGTTAATTGCCTTTATTTTTTTAATCACACTCGTATCGGGAAGTTACCCGTCCTTTTATTTATCGGCATTCAGTCCCATCAAAGTATTGAAAGGAACGTTCAAGGTTGGTAAATACGCAACCCTTCCGCGCAAAGTGTTGGTCGTTGTTCAATTCACCGTTTCGGTTATCCTCATCATTGGCACCCTTGTAGTTTACCAACAGATTCAGTTTGCCAAAAACCGGCCGATTGGTTATGAACTAAATGGGATGGTCATTGTACCCATAAAAACCGAGGAAGTAAAAACGAACTACACTGGCTTTCGAAATGATTTGCTGGCGAGCGGTGCCGTTTCAGACGTATCTGCTTCGGAGATGACCGTTATCCATTTGTGGGGATCTGACTGGGGATTTGAATGGAAAGGCAAAGACCCCGACCTGCAAGACCATATCTACCGGGGCGCCATTGATTATGAATTTGGTAGAACCATCGGATGGAGAATAAAAGAGGGCCGCGATTTCTCAAGGGACTTCCCATCCGACTCTTCCGCTATTATACTGAACGAAGCAGCCGTAAAATATATGGGGTTGGAAAATCCGGTCGGTGAGACTATTC
>CAZNRJ010000469.1:0-3042 GCA_964574945.1 uncultured Ohtaekwangia sp.
TCATCATTTTAGCCTCACCCCCGGCCCCTCTCTCCCGCCTTGCGGGACAGGCTCGGAGAGGGGAGGAGAATTATAATTTAAAATTTGGTTTCCAAAATTCAATAATCAACATCCACTTTATATTTACAAATATAAAACCTCTGCGATTCTCTGCGTTCTTTGCGGTAAAGAATAACCACAGGGAACGCAGTGGTCACTGAGTTAGTTTTTATTTTTCAAACTCAATGATATATTCTGATTTATATTCACTCTGAAACCCTTCTTCATTGGTAAACATGTCCTTAAAAAATAACCGTGCGCGTTTACCCAATCTCACACAGGTGTATTTGTTCTCGATGTCTTCCGGTGTGTTCATCGGTTGCAATGATGGATACCACAACGTATGCTCCGGAATATCCAATACTTGTTGGGGTTTAGTCCACTGTTGCGAATTATCGCCTGCCGATAAATCTTCGTTGAAGTTGAACGAAATATAAATTGCGCTTCCTTTCCAGGATGAACTCTCCACGCGACCCATCATCATCATCCAGCAATTCAAATACGTATTCCAACTTACGGAAGGCCCCCAGTGAAATTGCTTATCAGGTGCAGATGCCGGACCGCCCCCTTCTTCCATAGCTATTTGTAAGGAGGTAACTGGCGAACCAACGCCATCAGGTGCTGCATTGAATCCCTTTCCATCCCAACGCTTTGCCTTGCCCACGGGGTTATCGAGGTCAGTTAATTTTATTCGCGCTACGCTGATACATTGACCACTCCATTCCTTTGCGGGATCGTAGACAGCAGAGTCGTACACACCCGGATAACCATACTCGCCATAGAATAGATATAAGTAATCTCCGCTCGCTACGGCCGAAGGATCGCCTACACCACCCGCAAACGTATTGGAAGTATTATGAGGTTTTAAGATCATGCGCGGCTGAAGGTCTTCAATAAAAATTCCGCGGTTATCCCAGCTATAACCTCCATCAGTAGATTTCATGATACCAATACGGCACACCGCTGCAGGTGAAGTAACCCCCGTTAACCCTTGTGGCCAGTCCCGCAAGGCGGGATACCCCTGGCCGGTTTTTTCATTGTATGGAAAATTCTGCGGATAGTTTTCGTTGTGGTATACAGCGTACAACGTTTTTCCTGATGCATCCTTTACGTCTTGATAGACGGTTTCAAACCAAACCGCGCCATGTAAACCATCTTCGGTCGGTTTTACATTTTTTGGCATGGCCGGCATAACCAGGTCTTCAAACTTATTGGCGAAGGCTTCATCGGCATTAGCGCCATTGCCAAAGCGCAAATTATCAGAGTACCCCCACAGTGTATCTTCTCCATACTTACCCGGAAAAATTCTGAACGTGTCGGCCACCCAAACCTCGGCCATGTTGCAATCCACAAACGAATTGAACAAAAATTTTTCGGTGGGAGTGAGTTTGAAAGCGGGGAGTTTGTTTTCTGTTTTGGAAGAGGTGCAGGCGGTAAGCGCGAATAAAAGGATTAATGCAAGTGCAAGTTTAACCTCACCCCTAACCCCTCTCCAAAGGAGAGGGGAAGTGCTTCGGATTATGTCTGGGAGTTTCATTTTATGTAGTGTGAAGTTTATTCAAGTTACAAACTTAATCTTTCACCCAGATTACTTTATCGGCCACGGGTTTACGTCTTCCATCGGGCACATTTCTTTTTGGCATGCCAACAAACATAAACCCACAGAGCTTATCATCGGCACCTAATCCAAAAAATGATTTTGCTTCTTCAAAATTGGTAATGCCACCGGTGCTTAAATAACAACCTGCTCCATACGCAGTAGCTGTTAAATACATGTTTTGCACAGCGCAGAAAACGGCTCCAAGCTCTTCCCATTCCGGCAAACGGTTGCCTTCATCGCGTTTCATTCCAACAGCAATGATGTGGCTTGCCTCCAATGGTTTTGTTTGCAGCCCGAGGTAACGGTCTTCCCGAAAGGTACCATCCGCTGTAGTCACTTGTTTGTAGCATTCACTTTGAAACGCAGCTAAGGTTTTTAATCCGGCCCCGGTGAACACGGTAAAGCGCCAGGGTTCAGTAAACTTATGGGTAGGCGCCCAGTTTGCGTTCTCCAGCATTTGATTAATCACCGCCTCCGGAACAGGTTCACCCGTATAGTCTTTGGGGAATACGGACCTGCGTAAGCGCATCAATTGATTTATTTCTTTTTGATTGAAAGTCATTGGTGTAGTTTTTTGGCTAATTTAACTTTTCAATCTGCAAATTGGCTTTATGTGGAAATTTATTGTTGTAGTGGTGCTGGCGACTTCCTGCTCGCCCTTGTATGTACCCAGTACCCGAAATGTTCCACTCTTTCGTGAGCAGGGCGAATTTCAAGGATCAATTTATTTAACCACCGGTATTGATGCCCAGCTTGCCTATGCTGTAAGCGATAATATTGCTGTAATGGGCAATGGCTCTTTTCTGTTCAATAAAGTTTCTGAACCTGAAGAGTATACCCGGTCTAACACATTTTTTGAAGGAGGTGTGGGGTACTATAGTGTTTCAAAGAAATCCCGTATAGAATTATTTGCCGGATATGGGTTCGGTTCAGGTACCAGCTTTTCGCAATACTATTTCTTCACTCCCTATTTTGGTCAGAAAGATTTGGTTGCCACCGGTAAATACAACCGTATTTTTATTCAACCATCAATAGGAACCAATGGTCGTGATTTTAACATGGCCTTTACCCCTCGAATTTCCATAGTGGATTTTACGGAATTCTCATCCAATGATAATGATCCTGCAAATTCAGTTGTAACGATTAAGCCTGATGAAAAGCCCCAGGTGTTTATTGAGCCTGCACTGACAGGTAAGGTACCGATAGCTGGAAATCTTCAAGGAGTTTTTCAATTAGGACTTGCCGTACCATTATCGGGTGATGTGTACTTTGACTATGTTCCCCTTCAGTTTTCAATCGGCATTCAACTAAACACCGGCAGCCTGCGCACCCGTGTCTATTAAACCCAAACTTGGTTTGTTTGATCTCCCCATGATTGTGGTGAGCCTCGTCATTGGCATGGG
>CAZNRJ010000470.1:0-2592 GCA_964574945.1 uncultured Ohtaekwangia sp.
CACGAATTTGAAAGGTATTGGAGTAAATACGTTTTTTCTTGTCGCGAATCAGTTATTTTTTGTGAAGAACAAAACAGAATTGGTAACTTTTGGCATTGTTTAAGCTATGATTAAAGTAATTTTTTTAACTCTCAGTTCATTTATCCATCCGGCTGCCCCTGCAGACTCACTGCGAATGGAAACCATCAATGGAAAACGGTTCATCATCCACAGCATTGACGAGAAGGAAACGCTCTATGCCATCTCAAGAAGATACGGTGTGCCGATAACCGCTATCCTTGAAGCCAACCCAACTGCCGATGGCGGCTTATCAGTGGGCCAGCAATTAAAAGTTCCCTATGTTCCAAAAGCGAAACCTGTTCAAACAACTGCGGGCGATCGCAAGCATAAAGTAGCAGCAGGCGAAACGTTGTTCTCAATTTCGAAGCTGTATGAAGTTTCCATAGATGAGATAAAGGCATGGAATAATTTAAAAGACAATTCTCTTTCGCTTGGCCAGGAGCTGGTCATCAAAAAGAAACAGGGCACTACACTTACGGAAATCCCTGCAACCCAATCATTAAAAGGAGTTCATACGGTGGCTGCTGGCGAAACGCTGTATTCCATTTCGCGTCAATACAATGTTTCGGTACAACAATTAAAAGAATGGAATGGCCTTGCCGCTTACGAAGTGCAAATTGGACAAACGCTTTTTTTAACTCAGCCTATGAACGGAACTTCGGAAATTACATCCGGGGTACAACTAACAGAGACTAAAACTGAAGTGAAGGAAGTTGTTATTCCGGTGCAACCGGAAATAAAAACACAGCCTGAAGTAAAGGAAACCACCATCCGCATCTCTGAAAAAGTTACAGGCTCGGATGAGGTGAAAGAAGGCGGACTTGCCGAGTTGATTGATGGTACGGATGGAAACCGAAAATACCTTGCTCTGCACCGCACGGCTAAGGTGGGCACTATCCTTAAAGTGAGGAATGAATTAAATAATCGTGAAGTGTTTGTGCGTGTGGCAGGTTCATTGCCAAACATAGGCGCAAACACCAATGTTATCATCAAAATTTCTAAATCTGCCTATGATCGGTTGGGGGCTATCGATCCGAAATTCAGGGTAGAGGTTACATACTATAAGTAAATTAAATGCGGGCCGGGGCATGCCTTTTTTTTCTTGCCATACTGCAGCAAACGCTTGCTCAAAACTTAGTGCCTAATCCCGGATTCGAAAAGCATGATAAGTGCCCGGGTTCTTTCAATTATTCCTCAAAAGGTGAATTGGCGCCCGGTTGGGTTTCACCAACTACGGGAACACCCGATATGTTTCATTCCTGCAGCATGGGCGATGCCGGAGTGCCTTCCAATTGGGCAGGTTATTCAAAGGCATATACGGGTTCAGGCTATGCAGGTATTTATGGATACATCAGAAGGGATAATAAAACCTATCGCGAATATTTGCAGTCATCGTTGCAAACCCCGCTTGAAGCGGGAGCGAAATACCAGGTTGAGTTTTATTTTAAATTGTCCTCCAACTCAAAATACAGTATTGATCGAATTGGTTTCCTGCTTACCGATTCCTTGTATCACATCCAGAACGATGAAGTGTTTCCGGCTCCGGCAACCTACGAGCGGATAAACCGTGAGATTTATAATCGGGGTTCAGGTTTATGGACGCGTTTTTCCTATGTTCATATTGCAAAAGGCGGTGAAAAATACCTGATTATTGGAAATTTCTCAGGTGAAAAAACCCGAAACCAATTAATACCCAATTCGCAAAGTACTGAACCCATGCTGGCTACTGCAGCTTATTTTTATATTGATGAGGTAAAGGTGATCAAAGTATCTGATTCGCCCGATGCGCCTGTACTTACCGGTTACCCGGAGATTAAAACCAATGAAGATTATATTCTGAAAAATATCCAGTTTAAGTATAATGATTTCGCGTTGGTAGAATCATCTTACCCTGAATTAAAAAAATTAGTTGACATCATGCGCTACCATAAAACATGGAAAGTGGTAGTGAGCGGGCATACCGATGATGTAGCTTCCGATGAATACAATCTTCAGTTGTCAATACTTCGTGCAGGGAGTGTGACCGATTATTTAATCAATGCAGGTATTGATCCTTCGCGCGTAAAAACGCAAGGCTTTGGCAAGCAAATGCCATTGGTAAAAGGCAAAGACGAAGCATCACGCGCCACCAATCGCAGGGTTGAACTCCGATTCCTAAATTGATGTCTAAAAAAATAGATTGGCTTCAGCTAAAAGAATTCCTCGACTCAAAAGTTGAATTGTATAATCGCCCGGAGTTTATTCCGCTCGATCCGGTATTGATTCCGCACCGCTTTTCAAAAAAGCAAGACATCGAAATCGCAGGTTTTTTTGCAGCTACCTTAGCGTGGGGACAGCGCATCACCATCATTAAAAAATGCAGCGAACTGCTGGCCATGATGGATAATGCCCCGCATGATTTCTTACTGAATCACAAACCTGAAGACCTGAAGCAGTTTGAGAAATTCAAGCACCGGACTTTCAATAGCACCGATGCTCTTTATTTTATTGAATCGCTGTCAAACTATTATCGCAACAACGATTCGTTGGAGG
>CAZNRJ010000470.1:2602-3040 GCA_964574945.1 uncultured Ohtaekwangia sp.
TGGAGGATGCTTTTATGGGTAATCCGAAATCTGATTCAATCGAGTCTGGATTGATTAATTTTCAGAAAATCTTTTTCAGCCTGCCCGATTTCCCGCCAAGGACAATCAAGCATGTTTCTACACCGGCACGCAAGTCGGCTTGTAAAAGATTAAATATGTATTTGCGGTGGATGGTCAGGCAAGATGCTAACGGTGTTGACTTTGGAATCTGGAGAATGATCAACCCTTCGCAACTTGTTTGTCCGTGCGATGTGCATGTTGAGCGCGTAGCCCGAAAACTTAAGCTGATTAAAGGCAAAGGCATGAATTGGAACACCGCCATTGAACTCACAACTAACCTTCGCAAGCTTGATTCGAGCGATCCGGTTAAGTATGATTTTGCCCTTTTTGGGTTGGGAATTATAGAACGATTCTAAAAGAGACATTAAATCGAAAATA
>CAZNRJ010000471.1:0-264 GCA_964574945.1 uncultured Ohtaekwangia sp.
CTTTTCAGAATTAAAATATTCCTCCTTCCCTTCCATCGGGGTGTTTTCATAAAATTCATACGATGGGCCATACACTCCGTAATTTGATGAAAGCGTGGCAGCAAGCGCATATCGTAAAATAAAAATATTCTCACCCTGATGTTGCAAATGATAAGGGAGTATGTCGGGTGTGTTGGGCCAGAAGTTTGGCCGGAAATAATTTCGTGAAGGGCCATTCACCAAACCGGTTACATACTCAATCAATTCCTGCTTGGATGTTCGCCA
>CAZNRJ010000471.1:274-3035 GCA_964574945.1 uncultured Ohtaekwangia sp.
CAGAATGGAATTGGTTTGGTGTGCGGATTATCAATCCTGAAAACAGAAACACCTTGTTCTATCCAAAAGAAAAATATTGATTTTAATTCTTCCCAAAGTTCTTTCCAGTTATCATTTTCAAAATTGAAGGGATAAATGTCCTGGTATTTTTTTGGCGGATTCTCAGCATATTGAATCGATCCATCGGGGCGTTGCTTAAACCATTCAGGATGTTCTTTTACATAAGGATGATCGGGCGCACATTGAAACGCAATATCCATAGCAAGGTCAATTCCCAACTTCTTTGCTTCCCCGATTAATTTTTTAAAATCATTTAACGTTCCCAGCGCTGGCAATATGGATTTATGCCCGCCTTCATCGCTACCAATCGCCCAGGGTGAACCGGGTTCTCCTTTTTCTGACCGAATACTATTATTCTTTCCTTTCCGGTTAACTTTTCCGATCGGGTGAATGGGTGGAAAATACAGCACGTCAAAACCCATGGCAGCAATGCGCGGAAGTAACCGGATACAATCCTGAAACGTGCCGTGTTTGCCGGACTCTAATGAAGCCGAGCGCGGAAAGAATTCATACCAGGCCGAAAAATTTGCTTTTGCATACTCCACCTGGATTTTTACTACTTCATCTAATTCAGTTTCATTTTCTTTTAGCGGATTTGCGTGCACCAGCGATGCAAAATCATCACTCAGTACTAAATCAATTGCATATTGGTTATTCCCTGCTTTCTCCAACCTGTCAGCATTACCTGATAAAGCCGGGTTTATTGCAGCCAGCTTTTGCAGGAGAATAATGCCTTCCATCAATTCAACTTTCACATCTACTTTAGCGGCAGCTTTCTTTTTAAATCCATCATACCAGGTTTCGAAATGATCGATCCATGCATGGATGGTAAAAACATAAATACCCACTTCCGGCACATAGAAGGAAGCGCTCCACTCATCATTATAAGTAGCCTGCAGCTCAACCTTACCCCAGGTCTCAGCCCCTTGTTTTTTAAATAGTACTTCGGCTCGGATATGATCGTGGCCATCACCAAAGATAGATGCCGTTACGGTTACACGTTCCCCAACGGTTCGTTTTGCCATGTACAAACCGTTATCAACTACAGGCTGAACATTTTCAATTATAACTCTTGCTTTACCTGTTATCATCTATCGAAAAATTATCTCAACTATTTAAAAACTACCGATGCATAGGCCGGTATTATCCATGCATTATCATCCTTCCTGATTTCTCCCAACGAAACAAAATCAACTTCTTTAAACTTTGCCAATTCGTTTTCAAGCAGCACCGTAATTTCCACATCAGAGACGTTGTGGATTATCAATCTTTCCTCTGCATCCTTCTTCCTGATGAAACTCACCAACTCCTGAATGTTCAGGTTTGTATTTTCAATACTTCCGTAGGTAAGCGCCTGGCTTGAATTTCTGTAATGGATAAAATTCCTATAGAAATTATATAAAGAAACAGGATCGTTTTTTTGTATGGCCAATGGAATTACACTTTGGTCAGTGCTGTAAACTGCCTTTTCCCAGGATGTTTGCATTTTATCATTTGCACCTGCATCCCAAATGAACGGTTCACGAATAAGTTCATCGGGCTTCACCCCTTTCATACCTATTTCTTCGCCATAATAAATGTAAGGTGTGCCGGGCAAAGTAAGTAAGATACCCGCAGCAACACGCGCCTTCTCTGTATTGTTATCTAACTCATTAAGGATTCTGTTCTGATCGTGGTTTTTGAGAAATGTTGCATCTATGTATTCGCTTGTGCTCGTATGATAAAAATCGTTAATGGATTTATAGGTACTGATTAGCCCCACTGTATCTTTTCCTGCTTTTACTACCGAGGTAATGGCATACCCCATATCGAAGTTGAAAAGTGCAGGCAATCCCTTGAGGTAGGGCGCAACATCTTTTGCATTGCTCCACACTTCGCCTACTAAATAAACATCCGGCTTGATCTTTTGCATTTCCTCCCTAAACCAAATCCAAAATGCATGATTATCAGTTGCTCTTTCTGTCGGATAAATATGTTTGGCTGCATCTAACCGAAAGCCGTCTATATTCATATCGTTCAACCAATACTTTCCAATCTCAATAAATTCTTCTTTTACTTTCGGATTATCAAAATTGAGATCAGGCATACCTCCCCAAAAGAAACCGTAATAATGTTCAGATAACGTATCTCCATTTACAGGATGCCATTGAGTGATATTATCAGAGTCTAATGAAATTGCTTTCTTGGAAATTTGTTCGCGAATGGAATCCTTATTGGCCCATACATAATAATCCCGATACGGACTTTGCTTATCAGTCATGGCGCTTTGAAACCACGGATGCCCCGAACCCGTGTGATTCAAAATCAAATCAACTAATATTTTTATACCCCGCTTATGGGCTTCCTCCACTAATTTTTTAAAATCTTCCTGGGTTCCATACTCAGAGTCAACTGCTTTGTAGTCGGTAACATCATATTTATGATACGTAGGCGATGGCATAATGGGCATTAACCAAATTCCACCTACGCCTAAGTCTTTCAAATAATCCAGGCGCGAAGTAAGTCCATTAAAATCGCCAATACCATCGCCATTACTATCTGCGAATGAGCGCACAAAGATTTCATAGTTTACTCCATGCGGCCAACGGGCAACATTCTCGTCTCCCTTCTCGCACGAAAAAAGAAAAAGAACAAGTATGAAAGCTAATATCCTGCGCATCACTTAATCTTAAAAATATAAGCCGTATGGGGAAACATGTCC
>CAZNRJ010000472.1:0-3016 GCA_964574945.1 uncultured Ohtaekwangia sp.
AGCGACATAGCGATGCAACATGCTGTTTGGAGAAATCTAATCGCGTTTGTTCACGGCTACAAAAATGAAAATCTTCCTGACCTTCTCACCTACCAGAAAAATTCTTTTGCCTCACAGTCAGCACCTAATGAAGCCTGGATTAAGCTATATCCGTTGCCCAGTCCGCATAACCATGCCTGGTATTATAGCTGGCTTGATTTACCGAATGTTAATTTTCTCAAAAGTCGCGCGTTATATGAGCAACATGTTTATCCAACCCGAATCCATACGATCCTCTCCCACATCCAGGCTCACAAACCCGAAGTAGTAGTGATGTATGGAATGAGCAACATCAACTCACTTAAAAAATCAGTGCAAGAATTTTTTGGTGATACCCAATTCAAAATGATTAAAGCGATCAGGCAACAGATTCCGCAGCATCATTGGGCAAATATTAATGGAACCACACTAATCATTACCACACAAATCCCCACGCTCCGGCATAACCGAATTGAAACCGGGTTTGATTGGAAAGCGTTTGGAAAGGTTGTAGCTGAAAGTAACTTATGAGGTTTGGTTTCTATACTTCCATCCGAATTAAAAATGTATTCATAGCGTACCTGATCAATGGACACGTCCTGCTCGCTATCAATGTCTATTTGGGATTTAGACTCCCAACAAATGCAGGTGCTTAACTTTTTGATATGTAAGCGCCAGGGAGATGCACCTTTTAAGGGCGGATGTTGGAATTTGTTCTTTCATATCCAGTATGATTGCGCGATTTCCTTCAAACTGCAACTCGTCACCAAAAATGACACGAAACGTATTTACCAACTCTGTTGTGCAAATGAAATATAAGTAGCACTTATCGGGTGTCTTTTTTTTCCAGTCCATTCTAATGGTACTGCCAGTTTTTGTAAGATAACTCGGCTCTCCCCATTTTGTAGTTTCGACTAACTTATCAACACCTTTGGTTTCCTTAGCTGTATCCAGAATAAGTTTTCGTAACTGACTAAGTTTTTTCTTAGCTCCAGGCGGATAGTTCGCCACCAAGCTACTTACCGCCTTACTTTCTATAAACTCCATTTCCTCCTCAAGTTAAATATGAATTTCCTGATCGCCTTTCTTCACCCATCAATTTAGAAATGGTAAGTGACAACCCTATGTCATCAGAGCGATTTATTGATCAATTATTTTCTGCTCCGATCTTACGATTTTGTTGGACAGAATATTTTAACATTGGTTAGTTGGTCAATGCAATCTTGATATGCTCAAGGTGATGCTTAACATGCCAGGCATTCATAGCAATTGCTTGTTTCTGTGTTAACATGATCTTCCTTACGGGATGGTAATAGGCAATCTCTAATTGCTTTTCATCTAATGAACGCATGAGGTAAACATAGCGTTTGGTAATGCTTTCCAACATATCGAGTGAGTCAGCAACAGGAGAACTTAGTCCATCAGGGGTATTCGCCCATCCCGGGATGTCTACCAGCGTTATCTCTTTATAATCCGGCTCTGTCAATGCTTTTTTCATCCGAAAGAGATGAAGCAACTGCATGTCGGCCACATGGTTTACAAGCTGCTGCACATTCCAGGCCCCTTCACGATATGTTTTTTTTAAATCCTCTTTTGACAGGCTTACTGCAATCGCCCTGTACTTGGCAGGAGCCGTCTCTACCGTATTGATCAGTTCATCCAGCTCAGTTTTACTTGTATTCTCTTTTGGCTGAAATGGGCCAATGGGAAATTTAAGTTTTTCAAGTTGATCAGGAGTTAGCATATTCTAAAAGGTTAACTAAGTAAATATAAACTTAGTAATTAATCTCCACCACTTTTTTATTCTGAAGCTTCTGCATTTGTTTAGGAACTATGCTTAGAATCTCTTCTTTCAACGTTTTAATAAGCCGGGCTTTTATATGATCGCGGTGGGTTACCAAACTTACTTCACGTGCCGGGCTTGGCGCTTTCAATTGCTTCACTAATTTCATTTGTTGCTTGCTAAACTCCATTACGGCCAGTTCCGGCAAAATAGTAATGCCATCGCTTTTATCTACCATACGCTTCAGTGTTTCAATGTTTCCGGTTTCATATTTAAAATGAAAGTCAGAACTCTTTCGTAACTCGCACAAGTTCAACACCTGACTTCGAAAGCAATGTCCTTCTTCCAATAACCACAATTGGTCTGGGTCGATGTCATTGGCCAGCACATACTTTTTATCGTAGAGTGCATTCTTACGCGATACATACACGAAAAGCTCTTCATAAAAAAGAATATCTTCCTTAATCGAAGAATCCTTTAAAGGAGTAACTACCAACCCACAATCCAACCGGTTGCTTTTTAGCTCACTGATTACTTCTTCCGTAATGGTTTCTTTAATGACAAGATTTAGCTGCGGATACTTTTCACGCATCTGCTTAAAGAGCGGGGGCAACAAGTAAGGCGCCAGTGTTGGGATAATGCCAATGCGAAGTTCGCCCGACAAGCTATCCTTTTGATCGTTGATGATTTGCTGAATCATGCTTGCTTCACGCAGAATAGTGCGTGCCTGCGCAATAATGCCGGCACCAATTTCTGTCGGGATAACGGGCTGCTTGGTACGGTCAAAAATCTTTACGCCCAATTCTTCTTCCAGTTTTTGTATTTGCATGCTCAACGTGGGCTGGGTAACAAAGCACTTTTCGGAAGCCAGCACAAAATGGCGATGGCTATCCAGGGCAATGATGTATTCGAGTTGCTGTAAGGTCATAGAGATTAGCTATATTAATATAAAAATAATCAATTTGATTTATTATTCTACGTGTGCTAATCTTGAGTTCGTTAGTCGTCAAGACCACTTTAAGTGGTCAGACGACTGAACAAAATTATCATCCTGCAGTATGACATTAATCATGGTGCCAGACGGTGAAAAGGGTTATCATTAACAATCATTACAAACAATTAATTAATCGATAGAAAATGGAAAAGCACGCAACAAACGGTGAGGCTAAATGCCCCTTCCACCAACCTGCAGATAGTGGCACCAAAAACCAGGAC
>CAZNRJ010000473.1:0-3014 GCA_964574945.1 uncultured Ohtaekwangia sp.
GGAAGGCGATAATATTACTATAAAAGCCGGTCAGGAAGGGCTGCAACTTATGCTTGGAAGTGGTAACCCACATAATGAACCAATAGTCTATGGTGGGCCATTCGTAGCTACTACATCCAAACAAATGGAAGAAATACAGCGTAGATATTCACAAGGCGAAATGGGGACATTAGAACCTTATACATATTAAAATTATGAGCTATCAAAAAGTGTGGTTTCGTGAATCGATAAATTTTAAAGATTAGTTTTTCAATTGGAGATATAAACTGGTTAGCGGTACCCCCAGACGAGCAAGAATCGAGGAGAAATATTTTCAAATAATATTCCCAATAGGGGAACTTTAGTTTACTTTTGACAAAGATTAATACTTGAGAGTAATTGCAAAGAAGGTACTCCGGGAGTTTTGGATTAAACATTCGGACTGCGAACAACAACTTAAATCCTGGTATAGAGAAGCTGAAAAGAGTGAGTGGAGAAATACCAATGAAATAAAAAAAGAGTATCCTTCAGCAAGTGTTTTAGGGGACAATAGAGTGGTTTTCAACATAAAAGGAAATAATTACCCACTAATTGTTAAGATTAATTTTCATTATCAAATGATGTGGATACGATTTGTCGGGACTCATAAAGAATACGACAGGATTGACGTGAATAAAATTTAACAATTATGAACTTAAAACCGATAAAGACTAAAAAGGACTACCAACAAGCATTGGACAGACTTGAGTTAATATTTGATGCTAAAAAAGGAACTAAGGAAGGAGATGAACTTGGGATATTGGGCATATTGATTGACCAATACGAAAACGAACATTTTCCAATTGACTTACCTGACCCAATTGAAGCAATAAAATTCAGAATGGAACAACTTGGCTATACCCAGACAGATTTGGCCAAAGTCGTTGGACTAAAAAGCAGGGCAAGTGAAATACTGAGTAAGAAGAGAAAGCTATCACTGGACATGATCAGGCAACTCCACGACAAGTTAAATATTCCGACTGACGTATTAATTCAAGCCTACTAAACAACACGAACCGCAAATAAAAGTAACGGTGTGAACAAATACATTTTCAAAAACCAGCCACTCCAAATAGCAAAAGAGTAAGTGTGCGAGTAGATTCTCCGTAAATTCGTTACAACTTTTCGTATCTTTAAATCGTGGCTAAGCAAATAAAATATTATTTGGGAATTAAGATAGATAAGCTGACAAACAGTATATCAAATACCATTTCTGGTGACAGCTTTCCGACTGATGTTCACCCGATAACGAAGGCTGA
The DNA here is from genome assembly GCA_964574945.1 of uncultured Ohtaekwangia sp. Classification (GTDB taxonomy): domain Bacteria; phylum Bacteroidota; class Bacteroidia; order Cytophagales; family Cyclobacteriaceae; genus ELB16-189. Next base: position 1,278 of record CAZNRJ010000473.1, read on the forward strand.
CTTAAAAAGTATTATCCAACTTGACAGATATAACTATGGGACATATCAAAGAACCAGAAGGAGTTGATTTTATAGTTGATTCAACACCTTTGACAACTGAAGACAGAAAAAGAATAAGTGAGATCATTGCTCATTACAAAGCAACAGGTGAGAAAATGTCGTTTCAGAAATCAAAAATTGAGTCACGTGGGCAGAAAAAGCACAAGCCGCTAACAAAATCTTTAAAACATGACGGTAGACATCCTGCCAATCAAAAGTAAGCATCTACTAATTTAACTTTTTTCCTCGGGGTCTCGCCCGTACTCCGCAATTTATGGATTGAAAATATTTAAAAATTAGTCTTTCAATAGGAGATCATTGTGCGGTTAGCGGTCAAGCTATAACGACAACTCCATGTGCCTAAACAGGGCTATTATAATTGTCGTATTTCTGCTCTAAGATTGTCGCATTTACACCGCAATGACACCATATTTGCTGGCGAGATTTATATCTTAATAAAATATAACATTTGCATCAAATGACAAACACAATTTATCCTTGCTTATGGTTTGACGGAAAAGCCAAAGCAGCGGCAGACCATTATTGCAGCATTTTTCCCAATTCAAAAATCACATCAGAAAATCCAATGGTAGTGAATTTTGAATTAAACGGAAACAAATTTATGGGCCTGAACGGTGGACCCAACTATAAATTTTCGCCTGCAAACTCTTATGTTATTACTTGCGATACCCAATCGGAAATAGACCACTATTGGGAGAAGTTGGGCGAAGGCGGAATTTACAATCAATGCGGTTGGCTTGACGACAAATTTGGCGTGTCGTGGCAGATTGTGCCTGCAATTTTAGAAAAACTAATGTCTGATAAAGAAAAAGCCCCCAGGGTTGTGCAGGCATTTTTGCAAATGACAAAATTTGATATTGAAACGTTGATCAACGCTTAACCCTGTTATTTTCTTTCTGTGGATCTTAATCCCGATAGCTATCGGATGAAAAGAAATCATTGTTAGAAGTCATCTCAAAAATACTTCCAAGAGTATATGTCATGCCGGATTTATTCCGGTATCTCGTTTTGCAACTCAAAATTCGAGATCGCGGAACGCTGTCCGCGATGACAAAGTACTTTTGAGATGACTTCTAAATACAATGCTCAGTTTCTTGTAACTAATGCTTCCCTGTCGGGATTCAATTTGATATAGGTAAGCTTGTAGGTAATTTCTGCCTGACCATTCATTTCTTTCCTCACCCCTTCTAAAATATCTTTTGATTGATCGTACGTAAACGTATAGGTAAGAATCTGACCGCGCGGTTCGAAATGTGTGTAGACCAAAATATTAGCTTCCGTCATTCCGGTAAACTCACCCCGCACCGAATACGAAGGCAACCGGTTCTTATCAAGCGAAATTTCCAGGTACTCACGGCTCGAACTGGTTTGGTCGCGCAAGATTGCCACTTTAGAATAATTTTCTTTTCTAATCATAATCCGTTCCCGTTCGAGCGAAGAGAGCAGGTGCTTACTTTTCTTAATTACCACCACCGAAACGGAATAGATCCCTTCAATTGATTTTCCGCTGGAGACTTCTTTATTCATATAGCGCTGCACCAGCTCATGGAAGTCAACCTGTTCAAACGGATATACCTTTCGGTTCTGTTTCATTTGATACATCTTCTCCATAGAGCATGAACTCACTATAAGGAAAAGTGCGGAATACAACATGATCTTTTTCATAATCTCCAGATT
>CAZNRJ010000474.1:0-2993 GCA_964574945.1 uncultured Ohtaekwangia sp.
GTGATCAGATTCAATGGAGGAGGTAACCGATAACAGGTTGGTTAATGAAGCTTCATCAATCGGGTTGCGCAGCATTCCTTTAATAACCTGCGTGATGTAATGATCAGAATTAATATCTTTTACGGCTTCAACAGCCTGTTGATATGATTCGGGGGAGAGCTTTCGATCCAGTGCTTTTGTTAATATCTCTGTGCGGTAATGGTCTGAATTTATCGATTTGGAAGAACTGATTATTTCAGTCATGATAGGATCAGTAAGATTGGATTGACGCATTAAGGATGTTAGCACTTCAGTCTTGTAATGATCGGATCCCATTTTTGAGGACGAAGCCAAAATGATTTTAACATTTTCAATGGAAGCTGATTGATCGCGAAGGGCTTCTTTGATCACCTGGGTTTTATAATGATCGGAACCTAATTTATTGGTGGCAGTAAAGAGCGCCTGGGTAGCTTCTTTGTTTTGTAAGAACCTGGAAAGGTTGTTCTCCAAAAACTGGCTTAGGTAATGATCGGAACTTATGTTTTCAGAAACTTTAGAGATTATGAGGGCATAATCCTTTTCCGGCACAGGTTTTTTCATCAACAGGTTGGCATAGTGAGATTTGATGTAATCACTTTTCATCTGGCCAATCTCATTAAGCACACCTTGTGTTCCGCCATTGGAATAGAACCGGTTTACCCGGCTTTCGGCAGCAATGGTTGTAGTGCGCACAACTTCCGGTAAAATTTCAGCAAGCCACTTGCGGCCTTCCGGTTCATAATTTACGGCCGTGCGGCCTTCAAAATATTCGCGTTTTACTACCTTGCCCTCGGCACTTATTTTTATGGCTCGCCTGCTTCCAAAAGAGGTTTTGGTAATCTCCAGGTAGCCATCCGAGCTGATACTTTTTATATCCTTGTCATCGTCAGTAACTTCAATCGTTCCGCGTATTTCAATATTGAAACTGTTGAAGCCATCAGAGTTTTTGTAAGTGAACTTGGAATCTTTGTCCGAAGAATAGGCGCGCGTTGATGCCGATTGCGAAAAAGCAGTAACACTTAACAAGACGAACACAAGGAGCTTGAAGACCTTCATAATTATTTATTTTACTGGGAATAACGGTAAAGGTGAGGTTAGGATGCCGGACTGGCAACCTGAATGAAATGAACCGCCTGATAGATGTATTGAGTTGTAAGAACCCGTAGCTGGTTCAATTCTGTTTTTTAAACCCGCGCTGGCGCATGGCTTCAAACACCACTACGGCTGCGGCATTCGATACGTTCATAGAATCAATTACGCCTTGCATCGGGATGATAATATTGGCCGCGGCATTTTTCACCCAAAGATCGGACAAACCGGTTGCTTCGGTGCCCATTACAATGGCAGCAGGCTGGTTATAATCAACTTCATGGTAAGGGACAGATGCTCTTAGATACGTGCAGAAAATTTTGATTTCGTTTTTGCTCAACCAGTCAATGGTTTCGGCAGAAGTGGCAGAGGCAATTTGTTTGGTGAACACACACCCTACGCTGCTGCGGATTACGTTGGGGTTGTAAAAATCTGTTTGAGGATCGCAAATGATCACCGCATCAACACCGGAAGCATCGGCTGTGCGGAGGATGGCACCGAGGTTGCCGGGTTTTTCGACCGCTTCTAAAATAAGGATAAGCGGATTTTTACTTAGTTGAATATCCTGCAGCCGATGGGTTTTCTGTTCGGCCACAGCCAGGATGCCTCCTGTACTTTCGCGGATGGCAATTTTATCAAACACTTCTTTTGAGACGGGCACTAACAACCGGTCCTCACGTAACAGGTCAGCTGATTCTTTGTGATTGATAATTTCTTCACAATAAAAAATATTCCCAATTTTATATCCTGCTTCAATGGCCATGCGCACTTCTTTGGCGCCCTCAATCACAAACAGGCATTGCTTCCTTCGTTCGCGCGGCTTTTCCAGCGCAAGCAGGCTTTTGATTTTTGGATTTTGGGTGCTGGTGATTTTTGGGTGCATTACAAAATCATTTTATCTTATTCAGCCAGATTTTAGGATTTCGACTGGTATGATAAACCGCTCGTACATCGACTGATTTTTGATGCTCATCAATTGTAAAATGTACAAGGAACGGGAATTTGTTAATGATCATGCAGCGTACCACGTTGTACCGAATGGTATAAACAGTTGGGTTTCTCTTTAAGCTGTTTAGTTGAGCCTTTACCTGCTTTTGAAAGCGGGTGCCTAAACCATGCAACTGTTCATTATACCAATTGGTAGCTTCCTGAATATCCAGTAATGCATCGGCATCGATACGTATCTTGTATTTAGTACTTATGATTTTAGGGTTTTAGAAGCTTCATCCCAATCAAGCATTCTTTCCGGATTTTGTTTTGCTTTTTCAATACGCCCTAAAACAAGTTCCTGATGCTCAACAGGAATGTCCACGCCTTCACACCAGATAAGGTCACTTAGTTTTAGTTTTTCGGTAGGCGATAGTTGCTTAACCGCATCAGCTAACTGCTGAAAGCTAAGATTGATGTTGAGTTGTAAGCTGCTCATAAATTAATATGTACTTGTAATATGTACTTGTTTGGTTTTACAAAGGTACAATGAATCTTTAAAATACGTCACGATACACAATATTAAGAATACCCTTTACTCCTGATTTTATAAGTCTTTTGCCGATTTAAGTTTTTTCTTCCCCTGTTCGTATAGTCTTACATCGTTAAAGGCTTCGGCCATGTCTGCTATAAACTGGCCCTTACGCTTGTCTTTTACTTCTTTAATGATTGCTGATGTAATCGGGGCTTTTTATCAGTTCCATAAAAAAGGGAGCGCGGCTGGTTTCTTTGATGCGAGAATTACTTTCATACTGGATTTTATATGCTTTTTTAGAAAGCTGCACGCGTGAGGGATATTAAGCTGCAACAACCTGTACGAGTTCGTCTCTCAAAAAACCTTTCAGGCTCAGGTCTTCGTCCAATTGCGGCCAATGTATCACGGCTCCCCGGCCTGTTAA
>CAZNRJ010000475.1:0-2985 GCA_964574945.1 uncultured Ohtaekwangia sp.
CATCCTGGTGTGCATTGCGATTGTGATCGCTTCTCCGCTGGCGTGGTACGTAATGAATGGCTGGCTACAAGACTATGCCTATCAAATTGATATCACGGTTTGGATATTCATTCTCGCAGGCGTGCTTGCTGTTTTGATTGCGTTGGTGACTATCAGCTTTCAAACCATCAAAGCATTGCTCACGAACCCGGTGGATAATTTGAGAAGTGAATAAAAGTAGGCAGTAAGCAGTTATCAGTAAGCAGTTGGGTTCCCTGCCAACTGTATACTGCCCACTGCCTACTATTAAACTAAAAGTGAATTGAAAAAAGATAGTCCCATACCGCCCCAACGTTTTCTGAAATTCCTCCGCTGGTTCTGCCGCGAAGATTATCTCGATGAGATTGAAGGAGACTTGTTGGAGATTTATAAAAAGCAGTACGAAAGTTCTCCGCGCAAAGCCAAGTGGAAATTCGCATGGAGTGTGATCCGGTACTTGAGACCGGAATTTATGAAGTCGTTTAAAAATTCTTATCAACCCAACTCATACGGTATGTATAAAAGTTATTTTAAGATCGGGTGGAGAAACCTTTTGAAGAACAAAAGCTACTCCGTTATCAATATCCTCGGATTAGCCATAGGCATTGCCTGTTGCTTGCAGATTTCCATATACATCTTCCATGAGCTTAGCTACGATCGTTTTCATAAAAATGCCGACCGTATTGTGCGCGCAACCATGGAATTATCGTATGGCGGCAACGTTACCAAAATTGCTGTTACCGGCACCAAAGTGTTACCAGAATTTAAACGGGTGTTCCCTGAGGTGGAAAACGGTGTGCGCTTGTTCCCGGCAGGAGCAGTAGTGGCACACGAGGATAAGCTGTTCAGGGAACAGGGGTTTGTCTATACCGATTCGAGTTTTTTTGATGTTTTTTCATTTCACCTGCTCGAAGGCAACCCACGCACTGCCCTTAACAAACCCGATCAGGTCGTTCTTACAGCCGCTATGGCGAAAAAGTATTTTGGAGATGAAGCGCCATTAGGGAAGACCATCCGGGTAAACAATTCAAAGGAATTTATCATTACGGGGATCGTTGAAGATTGCCCTCCTGATTCACAAATCAAGTTTGATATGCTCGCCTCGTGGAGTTCATTAACGGATCCGGTTTACACCAACGAGAGCTGGTTTGACGCAAGTCATTATACCTACCTGCTGTTGCACAAGCCCGGAATGCATGAAGCATTGGCATTAAAAATTCCGGCTTATTTTAAAGCACAAGATTCTAAGAATGATTTATCAGGTGAAAATTATCTCACCATACGGGTGCAGCCCCTGACCGAAGTGCACCTGCGTGCCATTGTCGAAGGCGGGCTTGAACCCGGCAGCGATTACCGGTATGTATATATATTTTCAATTATTGCATTGTTCATCCTCGCAATAGCCTCGGCAAACTATATTAATCTTACCACAGCAAGGGCTTCCGACAGGGCAAAGGAAGTTGGGTTGCGTAAAACCGTTGGGGCACTGCGCAAACAACTGATAGGCCAGTTCATGAGTGAATCCATCGTGGTGGTTATACTTGCCCTGATCGTTGGCGTGTTGCTGGTGGCAGCGCTTATGCCCGCGTTCAGCACGATTGCTGGTAAGCAGCTCACAGGCAGCTTCCTGCTGAAGCCCGAATCGTTGTTTGCCATAACATCTGTGCTGTTGCTTATTGGTTTCATTGGTGGATTTTATCCTTCCCTTGTCTTATCACGATTCGCACCGGTTAACGTGCTGAAAGGAAATTTTAAAACGGGAAGTTCCGGTACCGGATTACGCAAAAGCCTGATCGTTATTCAATTTGTTATTTCCATAGTCCTTATAACTTCCACGCTCGTTATCCACAACCAGCTTGAGTTTATACAAAATAAGAAATTAGGTTATCATAAAGACCATGTTGTTGTATTGCGCGGAGACGAATCAATAACAGAGAGGATGCCAACGCTTAAATCGGTGTTATTAAATAAAACTGAAATCCTGGGCGTCACCACGTGCAATCAAACCCCGGTTTTTATACCGGGCAAATACAATCTTACCGTCAATGACCAGGAGATGCTGATTACGGGTATTCGTACAGACAAGGACTTTAACAAAACAATGGGATTGAAAATTATCAGTGGAACAGATTTCACGGAGGTGGAGGAAGCCGCGGCATTCTCTGCAACCGATACGCTTTACCGGCCCGTTATGCTGAACGAAACCGCTGCCCGGTCTTTTGAATGGACACCGGAGGAAGCTGTTGGCAAGGTATTGATGTTTCAGGGCAGAAGGAGCATGGTCAAGGCAGTAGTTGAAGATTTTCATTTCAGCTCCTTGCATGAGCCGATCAGCCCCTTTATTATTTTTATGAGCAATTACACACGCAGGATATTAGTCAGAACATCGGGCAACGAGGTGCAGGAAACCCTTCAATATATTGCTGCAAAATGGAACGAGCTTGCGCCACACCTGCCCTTTGAGTATGAATTTTTGGATGACCAGTTCAACAAGCTTTACAGCGCTGAGTCAAAAACAGGCAAGCTGTTTTATGCTTTTGCCATTCTTGGAATTGGGCTGGCATGCCTCGGACTTTTTGGCCTTGTAACGTTTACCGCTCAACAACGGACAAAGGAAATCGGAATCCGTAAAATATTGGGTTCCTCACTATCCGGGCTTATGATTCTTCTCTCCAAAGACTTCCTGAAGCTGGTGGTAATAGCAACCCTTATTGCCTTACCCATTGCCTGGTGGGCGATGGAGCGATGGTTGCAGGGATTCGCCTACCGGGTTTCAATAAGCTGGATGGAATTTGCACTGACCTGTGTGATTGCCATAGTGATTGCATTTGTTACCGTGAGCGTACAAGTCATCAAAGCAGCGCTGGCCAACCCGGTGGATAGTTTGAGGTCGGAGTGAAGAGTTAATCGTTATCCGTTAATCGTGATCTGGATTACGGATAACGATAACAAGAAACAGAGAAAAAA